>JBEKFN010000024.1:0-19426 GCA_050013295.1 Terriglobales bacterium | reverse complement strand
CACCACATGACGGAGTTCAGCGGTCCAGTCCGGCGAGACAGCAAGTCGCCGGTACAGCTCAGTTTCGGCGCTTCCATCAGCGTCGCGGAGGGTCAGAATCTGTTCTCGCTGGGCGTCTTCGAGATCGGGCATCTCTCGCATCTCACCGATGAAATCCGACCCCACGCCGCCATCGGTGCGGGCAATCCGCCGAGGCGCAACCCCTCCATAGGTAGGCACCCGGATAGGATGCTGGGAGAGGGCACAGTGAATATCGACAAGCAGGGCGTGATAATTCCTGAAGATCCCTTCGATATCAGTCTGGTAAATCCGCTGGAGTGACCGCAAAAAATCTTCCGCATACGCCTTTACCTCCACGCCTGCGCGATCCAGCGACTCTTTCGAGAGAAATGGATGCTTCACCAGCACACAGCTGGCCAGTTGACGGAGAAAAATATCTTGATAAGACGACCGCAAGACCAGCGGCGTCTTCCCTGTGTAGGTGAAGATCAGGACCTGTTGCTGTTCGAGATAAAGGCTAATCGCATCCGCCGCCAGCTGGAATTCACGCCTCCCGTCACCCAACACGACTCTGAACGCGGGCTCAACCTTCTCGTACAACCGCTCCAGCTCGGGCACGCTCCGATTGTCCTGAGCGTCCATGACGCTTCTCGACAGAGACTTCAATTCGTCCTCGAGCCGCAACATCGCCCTCGAGAACGGAATCGGGTCAAGCCCTTTGTGGTTCCAGGCTACCGGGCTATACGTGATGATGTTATTAAGCGAAAGAGTGAACTTCCAGGTATCCCGCAAGAGATCGTTTATGCGGGTGCCAAATCCGCCAAGGACGTCTGCCAAATCCCTCATAGAAGTCGCCCTCTATCTCCAATTGTACTCGCGGACGTCCGGCGATTTCTGTCTGATAGTTCGATGGTTACCGTGATTCAATTTCTATAGAGTTTTCAAGGCACTCATCTTGGCTCGATGATGTGAAGTTCCTTGACCAGCGCGAAATGCCGTTTGTTGAACGTGGCCACATGGCTGCCGCGCTCCAACGCCGTGGCGGCCACGATCAGGTCGTAAGCACCGATCATTTTGCCCGCCGACTGCAATTCCGCCCAGATGCGCGCATGTTCATAAGCGGTTTGCTCGGTGTAGGGAACAATGGGCAGCGGGGCCACTATGGTCTCGAGATATTTTCGACGTTTGGACTTTTGCGGTCCAACAGCCCGTTCCACCCCGTGCCAGAGTTTCGCTATCGTGATGGCGGCGATTTCAAAACGATCGTTCGCCAACGATGCCACCCAGCCACCCAGATCGAAGACACCCTTTTCCCCGCGAATGATGACATCGGCGTCGAGGATTATCGCCATTTGTCGACCGGGGTTTTGAGGCTTTGACGCGCCGCTTGGAGATCGCGGCGCCATGCTCTGGCCGTCTCCTCCGGCAATTCGATTTTGGCCAGGACCTCAGCAAGGTCGCGCCCAGAACAGACTTTGGCATTCTCCGGTACATTATCCGGCACCAGGCGTGCAAAAGGAGTGCCATTCTTGAGGAGTACAAAGGTGACGTTTTGATAATGAGCACGGTTGACGCAATCGGCGAAATTGCGTGCTGCCTCCGTGACGCTGATGAAGTTCTTTTTCACATAATCAGATTATCAGATTTTCTGTATAGTATCCATTTTTCGCTAAACATCCTTCAGTTGGTTCTCATCCATCCCGAAGTAGTGGCCCAGTTCATGGATGACCGTAAGGCGGATTTGTTCGCGGACTTCGGCCTCGCTGGAGCAGACCGCCTCAATATTCTTCTGATAAAGCACGATGTGATCGGGCCCTGTCGGCAGGTCGAATATGCTCTTCTTGGTCGTGGGCACGCCATGGAAGAGACCCAGAAGCAGCCGCCTTTGCTGCCCCGAACGCAGTGCAGAAAATGGCTGGTGTGGCGGCATGTCCTCAACCAGAACGGCAACGTTACGAATGCGACTGCGAAATTCTTGGGGGAGCGAGTCAAGCGCTTCCTCGACTACCTTGACGAAATGTTCGCGCTTCATCCTTCACCCACTAAAATAAATAAGGGCACGCTCACTCCCACCTCTGTCGAATCTTTTCCTCGGTCTTACCCCAGCTTTCGTCCTAGAGCACGCAATACAAAGCGTATACGATCAGGCCAAGGCAAACGGCCCAGATTGGTGCGCACCACACCGCGTGTGAAATAGGTCTTCTGCGAATAGTCGATTGCGACCTCGACGACGACAGGACGGCCCGACCCAGTTAGCGTGAGTGCGTGTTTGAGAATCGTCTCCGCATCGGGGTTGCGGCGCAATGCGAGGTACTCTACGCCAACACCCCGGCAAATGGCGGCCAGGTCATAGTCGGGAACCTCACTGCAGGTCTTCTGTCCCAGTGCGATTTGCTGAAACTGCGCAATCTGCGCTAACTCGCGGTCGCGCAAGACCAACACCATTACGGGCAGATTTAGCTGGCGCGCGGTGAGCAGTTCCAAACCGGTCATCAAGAATGCACCATCGCCCGCCAGGGAAATTACCTGACGATCAGGACAGGCGAGTGCCGCTCCTAGTGCGGCAGGCACTGCGTAACCCATGCACGAATAGTCAACCGGTGCCAGGAACGAACGCGGATGTGGCAGCCGTAAGCACTCCATGGCCAGGAAGGTTCCATTGCCGCTATCGGTGGTATAAATCGCGTCGTTCCCGACCAGTTGTTGAACTGTTTTCAAAAGGTGAGGTGGGTACACGCCTTCGGAATTATCAGGCGTTGGCGTTGTCCATCCTTGCCTGACCTCTTCGTGACCGGAACGTATGTCGCGTCGCAATGGTTCATCAACTGAGCGCGCCGTCAGATGAGGAAGCAGGGAGGCGACAAAACTTGCAGCGTCCGAAACTATGGGCAGATCCGCGGTGTAGTTCTTTCCCAAGACCGAAGGATCTATATCGACGTGGATAAGCTTGCCGGGTGGCTGCATGCCATAGCTTCCCGTGCCAACCTCAGAGAAGCGGCAACCGATCGCCAAAGTAAGATCGCAGGAGGCTGCGATCTTGCGCACGAACGAAGGCGCAGCCGCGCCAAAGCCACACCACAACCAAAGGGGGTGGGATTCGTCGAAAACGCCTTTGCCCGAGATGGTGGTGGCAACCGGAGCATTCAGTCGCTCGGCCAAAGCGACGAGATCGGCACTGGCCTCGATGGCCCCGAGCCCGAGGTAAAGCAGAGGACGGCGGCTGGCTCCGATCCATTGGCGAGCCTGCGCGACCTGTCCCAGTTGGACCGTTAGCGTTGGCGGCACCGGATGTGAATCGGGTGCCTCCATATCAGCGTCATGACGGAAAAAGTAGTGCTCTGCTGGAATCTCGACCAGCGCCGGCCCGGCTGGGGCCCGACGCGCGATTTGGCAAGCGCGGCGGACGGTCGCGTAAATTTCCGATCCATGTTCCGCGCGTAACTGGGCCTTGGTCACAGGCCGCGCGATGGCGAGTTGGTCCACGTCGTGGAGTTGGAACGCCCTTCCCGTGTCGCGCCGGATCCCACAAGCCAGCACGAGCATGGGTACTCCGTCGAGATAAGCTTCCGCAATCCCTGAGAGCGCGTGCGTCAATCCTGCTCCGGGAACCAGGTTCACCGCCGCAAGCCGCCCGGAAGCACGCGCGACTCCATCCGCCATGAAGGAAGCGCTCTGTTCATCCGTGACGAGGACTGGACGTACGCTGCTGGAACGGGCGAGTGAATCGTAGAGCTCGATGTTGTGTGTGCCCGGAATGCCGATAGTGAAACCTACGCCTTCATCTTCCAGCGCGCGCACAACGATGTCACCGCCCGTCATCTTGCTCATAACATATTTCTCATAACGCCCTGCTCATATCATCTCCCTCAGACTTGGCAACATCGTCGGGGGTCTAAGCGCTCTGGTCGACTACCCCGTCATAGATCGCAACTCCTCGATAATCGACCTCAACTCCGCAACTGCTGCCTCATCCATCCCCCCTGGTCTGTTTACGAGCGGACTTAGCTTGTCGCAGCGTTTTCTGTAGTGCTCGACCTTCGGATCCTGTTGTCCCGTCTCCGCAAAATCACACCATTCAATAGAGTCGCACGGCCCGTCCAAGAAGCGCTCGATGACCTGTGCTGCTTCTTCTGGGGTCATATCCTTCTTCCACTTTCCCCCAAAAGTATGATCTGACTTGAACCACATTGAGGGCGGCCAAAGATTGATGTGAGGTTACCCCTGCCCTTCCACCCCATAACACTTCCTCCTTCGGAGAATCGATACCGTCGGTTCAATTAGCGCACAAGATAATAGCGTGCTCATAGAAGTGCGTTCATATTCTTGCGGATGGTCTCCGCCACACGGTCAGCCAAGGCCATAATGGTCAGGTAAGGATTGATTTCCAGCGAATTCGGAAACAGGCTCGAATCGGCCACATACAACCACGGAACTCCATGCACACGGCCACAAGAATCGGTCACCGAATCCTCGGGACCGCTGCCCATCGCGCAACCTCCCTGCAAGTGCGCGGCCGAGATTGAAAGCTTCCCCGGCTTGAAATCCGGTTTTTCCGCAATCTGGTCAAGACGCTCTCGGTCCGCGCGCTCGATTGTCGGAGAATGTGAAACCGGCACATGCGCTCGCACCGCCCCGGCTGCGAAAGAGATTTTCGCCGACGTGATCGCGCCCTGCACCAGACCGTGAATCGCCTCCGGTGTGAAGCGATAGTGAACCACCGGGCGCCCATCACCATCCACCGTCACGCGATTATGGTCATCCACCTCGTCACATGCCAGCACCAGGATCATCTGCAGCCGCGGAAAGGCCCGCATAAAGCGGCTGTGTTCCTCACCGAAACCAACCATCGCCTTAGCCGCGATAAACGGGAAGTACATGCAAGTCTCAAGCAGGAAGTGATCGCTCTCGGCGAACTGGTCCAGGTAGAAACTCTTGGGGTGCCCGACAGCGTTGGTGATCGGCCGGTCATGTTCGGCGACCATGATGAATGCAGGGTGACAGGTGAACCCGCGTCCCAATCGCGGCAGGCTCCGGCCAAATCCAGACCTCAGCAGCAGTGCAGGAGAATTCACCGCGCCGGCACAAACCACCACGACTTTCGCGTCGATCTCGTAGTCGCCCGCTTCCCAGGTTGAGGGCTCGCCTTTGTTTCCGTCAGCTTTCTCGCTGACCCTTACCGAGATCTTCCTATCTTCGATCCGCTGCACCTCGCAGCGCGTCACAACCTCCACTCCGTTGCGCTCCGCGCGCGGCAACTGGACCCGATCAGTGCCTTGTTTCGCCTGGTTCGGACAGCCCAGATTGCACAGGCTCGATCCCCGGCATCCTTTGAGGTTCACGGGAAACTGCTGAACGCGATAGCCAAGCCGCCGGCATCCCTCGACGAACAGGCGGTTGTTCTCGTTGAGCAGCGACTCCTCCAGCAGGTGGACGTTGTTTTCCGCCACATATTTTCGCGCGCGTTGTTCAACGTCAGCAAATGTCAGTCCCGGCACGTTCCAGCGCCGGAGGACTCGTTCAGGAGGAAGTAGCGAAGTGCCCGTATAGACGACCGTCGATCCTCCATACGCGCTTCCGAAGGCCAGTGTCATCGTTTGCTCAGCGGTCAGGAACCCTCCACCGTCTTCGTAGAGCGCTGTCGCCATCTCCACCTCGCGGCCGGTAAATTCCTCATCGCGAAGTTTCGGACCCTTCTCGAGTACGGCGATGCGCACGCCGTCGCGGCAAAGCGACGACAGCTCTTGGGCCACCGTCCCTCCGCCAGCGCCGGAGCCGATGATCACAATGTCATAGCTGCGGCGTTTCATCCTTATTGCACCGCCTCCCAACCGCGTGGATCGGGACGATAGCCGATGGCGTGTGCGCCTTCGGGCCGTCCGTAATAACCCAGAAATGCGAGGGTACGCAGCCCCCAGAATCCGCAGCGGATACGTTCCACGGGGTGATCCTGCAAGTAACGGAGGACGCGGCTGCGTTGCTCGTCCCCCAACGCAGTAAAAGTGCGGCCATAGCGCACGACTGGCAGCCACTCGATCGCACGCAGGAAGATTTGCAGCTGCCCCCGCAAAGCGCGCGGTCGAAACTCGAGCGCATCTTCCACCAGTGCTTCCAATGCAATCCAGCCTGACTCTTCCAGTTGTTTCGCCTCGGGCACAACCGTCACCACCACTGCCCGAAATACCGCGCGCACAGGAGCCAGCACCGAACGCGACGGCTCTTTCGCAGTTGCACCTGGCATGGTTGCATCTCGCATGCTCTCCTCGCATGCTGAGTGTAATCGACGGCACCGATCGACGCTTGCAAGGACCCTTTGGACCTAACGTGACCCATATCACCGCTTCGTTGTGATGACCGTCACAGACAGCTGGAGGCAAATGAATATTTCATTTAAATTCAATGGCTTGCAACCCATCACTTTACAGGCAAGCGGGTTTCAGCATAAATTTGCAACACCAACACTTTTAACAACAGAATTGACATGTCGCGACTTTCCTCTGACCACGAGCAGTCCGCGCCCACCCTCTCGGCCAAAACTGTGGCTGCAGTCCTCCTTTCCCCGGATCTCCTGGAGGCCCTTCCAGATGCGATCGTAGTTGTCGATCGCGACGGAACCATCGTTCAACTCAATTCGCAAACCCAACAGCTATTTGGTTATTTACGCGACGAACTGCTTGGTCAGAAAGTCGAAATGCTTGTCCCGGAGAGCTATCGCCGCCAGCACCAACATCATCGCGAGGACTTCGCGGCAAACCCAAAGACGCGACGGATGGGAGCGGATTTGGATCTCTACGGAAGGCGGCGCAATGGCTCGGAATTCCCGGTCGAAATTAGTCTCAGCCCCGCCTCCACGCTCAATGGAACGTTCGTCTTGAGCGCGATTCGCGACATCAGCGATCGCAAGAGGGTCGGAGAAGAACTGCGCCGAGCGAATGAAGAACTGCAACGCAGAACGGCCGAACAACTTGGGGAATACCGGTCGAGGCTGGCCTTGATTTTCGATTCCTCCGACGACGCCATCATCAGCAAAAACTTGGATGGCACCATTACCAGTTGGAACAAGGGAGCCGAGCGCATCTATGGTTACACGCCAGAGGAGGTCATCGGAAAGCCCATATCCCTTCTAGCTCCCAATAATCGTGCGGACGAAATCACGGAGATTCTGCAGAAAATTGCGCAGGGTGAAAGCATCGAACATTATGAATCGGAGCGGGTAGCCAAGGACGGACGCCGCCTGAACGTGTCCATTTCCGTGTCTCCCTTGCGCGATGCGAAAGGCGACATCGTGGGAGCATCGGCGATTGCGCGCGACATCACGGCCCAGAAAAGGGCTGAGGGCCAGTTTCGTCAATCCCAGAAGATGGAAGCGATCGGCCGGCTGGCCGGAGGAGTCGCGCACGACTTTAACAATATCCTGGCCATTATTAACGCCTGTACCGAATTCCTCCGCGACCGCATTGATCCCGCCGCGGAACCCTCCCACTACATCGAGAACATTAAGACGGCAACCGAGCGGGGCGCAGCATTGACCAGGCAACTGCTCGCCTTCAGCCGGGCTCGCGACGTTCAACCCCGTGTTCTCGATCTCAACGAGCGGTTAAAGGATATCGGCAAGCTCTTGCGTCCGCTGATGGGAGACGATGTGGAGATTCTCATCGTGTCCAAATCACCCGCGGCGGTGGTCGAGGCAGACCCTGGCCAACTGGACCAAGTTCTGGTGAACCTGGCGGTGAACGCGCGCGACGCTATGCCTAACGGCGGCAAGTTCATTCTCGAAACTCGCGCCGCAAGGTTCGATGAGGCCTTCGCCGAGCAGCATCAAGCCATGGCAGCGGGAAAATACGTCGTGCTCGCGGTCAGCGATACCGGCAACGGCATGGACGAAGCCACCGTGGCGCGTATCTTCGAGCCCTTCTTTACCACCAAAGAAGTGGGCAAGGGAACGGGGTTGGGCCTGGCCACTGTATATGGCATTGTCAAGCAGAGCGCAGGACACATCCTGGTCTACAGTGAACTAGGACACGGAACCACGTTTAAGATCTATCTCCCGTCCGCCGATCACAAAATCGGGCTCGAATCCAAGCCTGAAGCGGAAACCGTCGCTCCAAAACGGCAAGGGACTACGATCCTCCTCGTGGAAGACGATGAAACTATGCGCAGCTTGACGCGACAGGTCCTCCAGGAACACGGCTATGCGGTCGTCGACGCGGATGACGGCAAGTCCGCGCTCGAATGGGTGGAGTCTCATTCGGATCCAATTGATCTGTTGTTGACCGACGTGGTGATGCGCCGCATGAGCGGTCCAGAATTGGTTGATCGCCTGAGCGCCTCTCGCCCGAACCTGAAAGTCGTATACATGTCTGGGTACACAGGTGAACTGATCGCGGAACGCGAAATGTTGAAGCGCGGCATAACGCTCCTCGAAAAGCCTTTTACCCGGACCGCTCTGCTGAATACCATACATACATCTTTGGGGTGAAAACTGGTGACCCGAAGCTACAATCAGGCGTACGCGGATAGTCCTTTCCCCGGTCGGATAACCAACCGGTCGGTGATGGAGATCACACATCGCTGTGTGAAACCACTCACTTCCATCAGTCAGCTCTGGTGGGGTGCGGACAGCACCGCATCTCCCAGGACCAAATTAAGCATTTTATTTTGTTTAACTTATGCTACTTTAACTGAAGTCTTACGCCGCCTGGGAACAAGTGGCGAGGGACTTGCCATAGCACCTTTGAGCGGAGGCACCAAATGGCCACACATGTCGTAAACGAAGCCCAGAAACTGGCGACAGCGGACAAGACCTTTTGCGATCTTCCTACAACCGTAGCCGATGCCTTGGAGCAAGAAGCCCTCACCACCACCTATCCCACGGGAGCGGTATTGTTTGCGGAAGGGCAGGCTCCGCGGGGAGTGTTCATCGTGCGTCGAGGCCGGGTAAAGCTCTCCATCTGCGGCAGCGACGGCAGGACGCTGATTCTGCGTATTGTCGACCCCGGTTGCCCATTGGGAGTAGCCGCGGTTGTTTCCGGACGCCCGTATGAAGCAACGGCCGAGACCCAGGAGCCGTCCGAGATCAGCTTCCTACGGCACAGCGATTTGCTGCAACTCATGCGCCAGCACGGCGAGTTTGCCCTGTGGGTGACGCAGCACATCAGCCAGGATTACGCCTCCACTTGCCGCGAAATCCGTGACCTGATTCTTTCCGACTCGGCTAGCGAAAAGCTGGCTCGGTTGCTGGTCGGATGGCTCGACCAGAACACCACATCCAAGAACCCCAGCCAAATGAAGTTGGCTTTGACTCACGAAGAGATCGGGCAGATGATCGGCTCTTCGCGCGAGACGGTCAGCCGGCTTTTCGCGGGCTTCAAGAAGCAGCATCTCATCCAGCAGAGCGGCTCTACGCTTGTGATTCCGGACCGCGTTGCCTTGGAATCGCTTATCACCGCCTAGGTTTTGCGAAGTAAGATAAGCCGCTCGTCGGGGCCGGTCCTCCTCCTACCGGCCCCGTTCCTTTTGAGAGCATGTCCTCGTCGTCCACGACTTCCGCTGACCGGGTTGCCCATGGTTGTACGTACAATGTTCCACGTGGAACATGGCAAATATGTACGTACAACGGCCAAGGTGCTGACAAGCTCTCGGACGTTTGTAAGTGACAGGACGAACTCGTCGTCATGAGATCGCAGAAACGCTTCGACTTCATCAGCGGTTGCCGGTTTGCCTCGCTCCAGAAGTTCAATGAGATCGCGGGAATCTATAAGCAAATTCATGACGGTCCCGGTGCTCGCAGCCTGCCTACTCCACGTAGAAATGGGGCCGGAGTTCGCTCTCCGCAACATAACGCGACGCCTGCCGGTAGATTGCCCCTAGAGTTCCGCGGTCTAGCTCTTTGTGGTTGGGGATGGTCAACGTCTGCTGACCGCCTCCGGCTTGAATCCGCCGCAGCTTGATATGGCTACCCCGCTGCGAGGCCACCTTGAATCCGAAGATCGACAAAATTCTGACGACCTCCGCACCGGAGAGGACCTTAACTTTCGGCATGCGCCAACGGCTCAAGTTCAAAGCTCGCCAAGATGGAAGGATTGTCGGCCAGACCAAAGTCGGCGAGGTTTTCACCTTCCAACTGAAGAGCGATCGCTTCCCTCAGATTCTGCGCGAGCTCATCCAGCGTTTTTCCCTGAGTAACTACGGGCAAGTCGAGGCACTCGGCGACGAAATGACTCTCGCCTTTGAAAATGTGAACTTGGATAATTTTCTTCATCTTGCGCCATGGTAACCCCTCGCCCCTGGACAATCAATCTCGCAGTATCCGCTCTGCGGCGCTCTTGCGGACCGGTAATCCCACTTCCGCCCCGGACGAATCCGTGATTAAATCACACTTTCAAATCTAAGGAGGCGGAATGCAGTTGCGCCTGGAGAGCCGGCCGGTCGGCGATGTCCTCTTGATTCAGTGTCAGGGACGGATCGTGGCTGGAAATGAAGTCTATACGTTGCACGCTCAGGTGGGAGATTCCTTCGTCAAGTACAGCGACGTGGTGCTGCAACTCGACCAGGTGGAGTTCGTCGACAGCAGCGGACTGGGAGCGTTGGTGCGGCTGATGCAAGCGGCACGCGCTAAGGGCGGAGACCTCAAACTCAGTGGAGTGCCACCGAAAATCCTCAAGACGCTGGCTATGACCAACCTGCTCTCGCAATTTGAAACCTACGAATCGGTCGAAGAAGCGATCACGGCCGCCTATTTAGGCTCGCGCTATTCGCGCGGAAAAGACGGCGACGCCAGGCCGCGCATGCTCTGCGTTTGCGAATCGACGGATGTGGGCACGTTCCTGCGGGAGGTGCTGTGCAGTGCCGGATACAACGCCTTGACCACGGCTACCGTCGACGACGCGCGCATCCTGCTCAAGGCGACCAAGGCGAAACTGGTGGTGATTTCCGCGCGCATGCAATCCGTACATGGCAGACCGACGCGCAAGGTGCTGGAGGAAATCGATCCGGCTGTCTCTCTCCTTATTTTGGATGAGAACTTTGCCAGCCAAGATCCCGGAAAGGCGGCGGAGAAACTGCTTAGCTGCGTTGGCAGTAGCCTGGCTCCGGGGTCGAATTAGCGGCGGGAAACGGGTTGGAGCTGTTTCCCTCAGCGGCTGAAGCCGCGAAAGAGAATAAGCCCCTTATCGCAGCGGTAAACCGCTGCGCCACCCAAAATCAAAAACAGAATTGAATTCTTCTGCACTTACGGCGCGGCTGAAGCCGCGCCCCTTCAAGACGATGAGCCAAAACAAGTCAACAAAACAAGCTCAAAATCAAAAACAAGATCCAGAATCAAAAGCTGCGGCTCTTCGAGCCGCGGGGCGGACGAGGGCGTCCGCCCCTACACGGGCAAATTCCACACCTGCAAATTCACTTACTCTGAACTTATTCGCATCCCGTAGAACGAACGGTATACGAAGAAGACTGAGACTGCGAAGAAGGCAATCGCCAGTATGTGCGTCAGGAAGGTGCCCTGGTCTCGGGCTAGCGAGACGGCCAACTCGACCGCCAGCAGTCCGAAGAGCGTGGTGAATTTGATGACCGGGTTCATGGCCACTGAAGATGTGTCCTTGAAAGGATCGCCCACCGTATCGCCGATCACCGTGGCGTCGTGCAGCGGTGTGCCTTTCTGTTTTAGTTTGGTTTCTACGATCTTCTTGGCGTTGTCCCAGGCGGCGCCGGCGTTGGCCATGAAGATGGCCTGGTAGAGACCGAAGATCGCAATCGAGATCAGGTAGCCGATGAAGAAGAACGGCTCCACGAAGGCGAAGGTCAGGGTCGCGAAGAAGATCGCGACAAAGATGTTGAACATGCCTTTCTGCGCGTACTTGGTGCAGATCTCTACCACCTTTTTGCTGTCGGCGACGGAAGCCTTCTCCGCGCCTTCGAGATGGATGTTGGCTTTGATGAACTCCACGGCGCGATAGGCGCCGGTGGTCACGGCCTGCATGGATGCGCCGGTGAACCAATAGATCATGGCGCCGCCGGTAATCAGGCCCAAGAAGAAGGGAGCGTGCAGCAAGGAGAGCTTCTCCACATTCGCGGTCAGGCCGTTGGTCAGGGCCATGATAATGGAGAAGATCATGGTGGTCGCGCCGACTACGGCGGTTCCAATCAGCACGGGTTTGGCGGTCGCCTTGAAGGTATTGCCGGCGCCGTCGTTTTCTTCCAGCAGGTCCTTGGAACGGTCGAAGTTTACGTCGATGTTGAAATCCTTCTTGATCTCCGCCTTGACGTTGGGCACTTGCTCGATCAGCGAAAGCTCATAGACGGACTGCGCGTTGTCGGTAACCGGGCCGTAGGAATCGACCGCGATGGTCACCGGGCCCATGCCTAGGAAGCCGAAGGCCACCAGGCCGAAGGCAAACACCGGCGCGGCAATCATGGTGGCCGCTACGCCCAAGCCCATCTGGCTGAAGAAGTAGGCAATCGACATCAGAGAGACCATCGCCAGTCCCAGCCAATAGCCGGAAAAGTTTCCGGCGACAAAGCCGGAGAGGATGCCGAGCGATGCACCGCCTTCTTTGGCCGAGGTCACTACTTCGTTGACGTGGCGCGACTCCACCGAGGTGAAGACTTTGACCAGTTCAGGAATCAGCGCTCCCGCGAGCGTTCCGCAGGAGATGATCGAAGCCAGCTTCCACCACTGCGACGTGTCGCCGCCCAGGCTGGGGATGATGATCGACGAAATAATGTAGGTGGCAATGATCGAAACAATCGAAGTGAGCCAGACTAGCGTAGTCAGCGGCGTTTCAAAATTCATTTTGTCCACGTTGCCGAAGCGGGCCTTGGCGATGGCGCCATTGATGAAATAGGCCAGCGCGCTGGACACGAGCATCATGATGCGCATCACGAAAATCCACACCAGCAACTGCACCTGAATGGAGGGATCCTTGACGCCCAGCAAAATGAAAGTAATCAGCGCGACGCCAGTCACGCCGTAAGTCTCGAAACCATCGGCCGACGGTCCCACCGAGTCGCCGGCATTGTCGCCGGTGCAATCGGCAATCACGCCGGGGTTGCGGGCATCGTCTTCTTTGATCTTGAAGACGATCTTCATCAGATCGGAACCGATATCGGCAATCTTGGTGAAGATGCCGCCGGCGATACGTAGCGCCGCCGCGCCCAGCGATTCGCCGATGGCGAATCCGATGAAACACGGGCCGGCATAGTCGCCGGGCACGAACAGCAGGATGAAGAGCATGATCAGCAGTTCGACGGAGATGAGCATCATGCCAATCGACATCCCGGCCTCGAGCGGGATCTGATAAACGGGGTAAGGCTTGCCGGGCAGGGAAGCGAAGGCGGTCCGCGAATTGGCGAAGGTGTTGACGCGAATTCCGAACCACGCCACGCCATAGCTGCCCGCGATTCCCACCAGGCTGAAGACCAGGATGATGACCACGCGGGGAATTTCGAAATGCCGCAGCACGCCAAAGTAGAGCACGATGACGACGGCAATGAAGGCCCACAACAGCATCAGGAATTTGCCCTGGGTGATGAGGTAGGTCTTGCAGGTTTCGTAAATCAGTTCCGAGATTTCGCGCATGGAGCGGTGCACGGGCAGGTTCTTCAGGCGCATGAAGATGGCCATGCCGAAGCCGAGGCCGAAGACGCAGAACAGCAGCCCGATCATGAGCAGGCTATGGCCATTCACGCCGAGAAACGAAACGGAAGAAAGGTCGGGCAGTTTCAGGGCCGCCTCGCCCCCTTCTTCGGCAGGTTGCGCCAGCGCGTGGCTGGCAGTCAGAAGCAGCAGAGTTGTGAGCGTTGCCGAAGCTTTCGCAAAACGTCTTTTCGCAAAGAGTCTTTTTGCAAACCAGTGTCCCACGGACGCAAAATTGGCGTTCCAAGTGCGCATTAAAGTCCTCCTAAGAGATCCTATTCAGGGGTCACGACGTGTGATTTTGCTCCGGCGCGCTAACCGCCCCCTGGAGGATTCCATCCGCCACGGGTACGGCCGCCACCGGAGTTCTGAACACGCTCCGAACGCGCTTCCACCGCCAGGCATAACAATAAAAGAGGAGTGCCGATTTGGCCGCGCCGGAAAAACTTGTGCCTCGGCATATAGCCCCAGGAACAGACTACACACCGCCGCACAAAGCACCGTTTATAGCACCTTGCTGGAAGCCGGGTCAATGATGAGCATCACAAGACGGTGGGTCAGTTTATTCAAGCCCCTTCAAGCATGCGATTTCGCGGTCGGTCGTGGTCCGAACTCGAAGCTCGAAGTGGAGATTCTGCCCGAATCGGGCGGCTTCCGTATAATTGAGCATCTGCCATGCCAGCCTCCCTTGACACGATCGTCGCCGCCACGCGCCGGCGCATATCCCAGCGCGTATCTGGGAGCCGGCGAGACTCCAGCCTGCGCGCGCTGGAAGACGCGGCCGCGGCGCACACTCCGCGGGGATTTCGGAAGCAGCTGCGCCGAGTCGCGCAAGACGGATCCGCAATTGCCGTTATTGCCGAACTGAAAAAGGCCTCGCCCTCAAAAGGCTTGATTCGCGCCGATTTCAGACCATCTGAACTTGCGCGCGATCTCGAGCGGGCAGGCGCTGCCGCGCTGTCGGTGTTGACCGACGAACAGTTTTTCCAGGGCTCGCTGGACTATCTGCGGGAAGCCTCGTCCAGCAGTTCGCTTCCTTGCTTGCGCAAGGATTTCATCATCGATGAAATCCAGATCGTCGAAGCCAGAGCAAATCAAGCCGACGCCATTCTGCTGATTGTCGCCGCACTCGATCAGAAAGAATTGGTAGCGCTGGCCGGGATCGCGCGATCGCAGGGCCTCGACGTTTTGTGCGAAGCGCATGACGAACCGGAACTGCAACGCGCGCTCGATGCCGGTTGCGACTTGATTGGCATCAACAGCCGTAATCTGCGCACCTTCGAAGTCAATCTCGAAACCGCATTCCGGCTCGCAGAAAAAATACCCGCCGCCTGCGTCCGCGTGGCCGAAAGCGGCATTCGATCGGGCGCAGACTTAGCTCGTCTGCGATCTGCCGGCTACGAAGCGTTCCTGATCGGCGAATCGTTGATGGGAGCGGAAAGGCCAGGCGAAGCGCTGGCAAAATTAATGGATGAAGCAAAAATCGTGGTCAGTGGATAATGGATTTTGCTGACAACTGGCAACCGATAGCTGACAACTGTTCGTATGACTTGGATCAAAATCTGCGGAATCACGAACCTCGACGACGCGCTCACGGCCACCGATGCGGGCGCGAACGCGCTCGGCTTCGTCTTCTATCCGCGGAGTTCGCGCCACATCACTCTAGAAGACGCACGTTCGATCGTCGCCAGACTTCCGGAGCAAATCGAAAAAGTCGGCGTTTTCGTCAACCAGACTGCGGATCAGGTGCGTGATGCCGTTAAACAGGTAGGTCTCACAACTGTGCAACTGAGCGGCGACGAGAGCGTGGAATTTAGCCGTACGCTCTTCCAGGGACTCGCGAACGGATCGAAACGTCCGCCGATTTTCCGCAGCTGGCCGGCGAAAGTTTTCGCCGGGCCAGAGGGGCAATCTGTGGGATGGGATCCGGTTGCGGTTGGCCTGGTAGAGCCAGACGAAGCTTATAAGGGCAAACGCGTGCACAAAATCCACGTCGCCCAGAACGGCGACCTCTTCCTCGAGACCCACGGCTTTCGCCCCGGCGTGATCTCGGGCGTCCTGCTCGATTCCTCGACTGCGGAAAAACCGGGTGGCACCGGAAACACTTTCGACTGGGAACGCGTCCAGCCCTGGGCTGGAATCATTAACAGCATCAGCAAGCTGATCGTCGCTGGCGGCTTGCGTCCGGGCAATGTGCAGGACGCGATCCACCTTCTCCATCCGTGGGGCGTGGACGTTTCCTCCGGCGTCGAACACGCGCCAGGCAATAAGGATCCCCGAAAGGTCCGCGCCTTCGTCCGTGCCGTGCGGGCCATGGAAGAGGCGAGTTGACGATGGCGACCGCTCCCGCAGGCAAGAAGGCCCCTAACCAATTGCCTCCGCCAAACACCATCGCCGGCCGTTTCGGCGTTTACGGCGGGCGCTACGTTCCGGAAACGCTGATGGCCGCGCTCGAAGAACTGGAGAGCGCATACGAAAAAGCAAAGCGCGATCGCAAATTCCAGCAACGCCTCGACCAACTGTTGAAGACGTACGCTGGACGCCCTACGCCGCTGTTTTTCGCCCGCCGCCTGACCGCAAAACTTGGCGGCGCGAAAATTTATCTCAAGCGCGAAGACCTGCTCCACACCGGCGCGCACAAAATCAATAACTGTCTCGGCCAGGGCCTACTCGTCGAACGCATGGGTAAGCGTCGAGTGATCGCGGAAACGGGGGCTGGTCAGCACGGCGTCGCGACGGCTACGGTTTGCGCTTTGCTCGGCTTCGAATGCGTGGTGTACATGGGCACCGAGGACATGCGCCGCCAGGAACTTAACGTCTTCCGTATGCGCTTGCTGGGCGCTGAAGTTCGCGGCGTCGAATCTGGTTCGCGCACTCTCAAAGACGCGATCAACGAAGCCATGCGCGACTGGGTCACCAACGTGCGCACCACGCACTACCTGCTTGGCAGCGTGCTTGGAGCGCATCCTTATCCGACCATGGTGCGCGACTTTCATCGCGTCATCGGGCGCGAAGCTCGCGTCCAGATTCGCAAAGCCGAAGGCAAACTTCCCACAGCCATCATCGCCTGCGTCGGCGGAGGGTCGAACTCCATCGGCATCTTCTATGACTTTCTCAAAGACAAGAAAGTCGAACTCATCGGAGTCGAAGCCGGCGGACGCGGCGAGGCGCTCGGCCAGCACGCCGCCCGTTTTCGCGGCGGGTCGCCGGGCGTTCTGCAGGGAACTTATTCTTACGTGCTGCAGGATGCGTCGGGGCAGATCGCAACTACGCATTCGGTCTCTGCGGGGCTTGATTACCCGTCGATCGGG
The DNA here is from genome assembly GCA_050013295.1 of Terriglobales bacterium. GTDB lineage: Bacteria > Acidobacteriota > Terriglobia > Terriglobales > Acidobacteriaceae > Acidiflorens. The sequence goes on along the minus strand of JBEKFN010000024.1, from coordinate 2,485 downwards.
CCGGAGCACGCCATGCTTAAAGACACGGGTCGCGCGCAATATGTTCCCGCTTCTGACGCCGAGGCGCTTGAGGCGACCGTGCTGCTGGCTCGCACCGAGGGCATTATTCCGGCGCTCGAATCCGCGCACGCCGTCGCCGAAGTCATCAAGCGCGCTCCGAAGATGAAGAAGTCGGAGATTGTGATCGTGAACATTTCTGGGCGCGGCGATAAGGACGTCGGGATTTTGCGCGAAAATCTGAAACTCGATTAGGGGGCTGACGTTACGGACCCTCACAGACGACACGGTTGGGGCACGTTCTTAATGCAATCGAGATTCATCAACAACGACGTTTAGATTCCATGGCTGCGGAGCCACGTGCCCAAAGCCGCACCGGCTACGAGGATTTCCAAGCCGACAAACCAAGAAACGGTTGTGCGATGCGCCCGGTGCCCCAGGTTCGCGCGCGTTTTTTGCGCGCTAACCTGGGGCCCCGCTCCCTACTTCGCCGCCGTAACTGCCTGTTCCAGCGTTTCCCGAATGAACCGCGTATAAGGAATGCCGCGCGCTTTGGCGCGCGCCTTCACGGCTGCAAGCAACGGCTTCGGTACGCGCATGTTGATCTGCTCGTCCTTTTTCTCGAATTCAAAGCGTGCCGGCTTAAACTGCGAGAAATCGAGGTTGGAGAGGTCCTGGGCAAGAAACGCCTCCGCCTGCTCATTGGTTCTTAGGCGTGGCACTTTCTTATTCATAGGCCGCTTTTTCATAAGCTGCTATCTCCCTCGCATGCATATACCGAGCGGTCACCGGGCGGATTAAGCGGCGACCCTCTCTTGTGCGCATCGTGAAAGCCACGAATAGCGGCCTCCCCGTGCCTGTTTTCCCCACCGCAATTAAACGGTCCTCGTCGGCCGAGTGTTTTGGGTCCGGCGCAATACCAGGACCGTGCACAAACAGAGCTTCGATCTCCGCGATCGACACTCCATGTCTCTGGCATTTGATCCGGTTACCGTCGTCCCAGTCAAATCCACCGACCTATAAAGTCATCATAGCCGAAAACTATACAAATGTATATACGCCAATCTGACCTCAGATCTTACAGGTTAGACAAGACGGGCCGCCAAGAAAAGCAGCCAGCATCTCCACCTGGGCGGACCTCACTTCTTCAATCTGACCTCTGCAATCTACAATGCCTTTGTGCCTTTTCACTTCGAAAATAAGCCATCGCTAATCGCTTACGTAACCTGCGGCGACCCCGACCTCGCGACCACGCGCGAGGTCATTCTGGCAGCCATTGACGCGGGTGCGAGCGTGATTGAACTGGGTGTGCCGTTCAGCGATCCTCTTGCCGATGGGCCGGTCATCCAGCGCGCCAGTGAGCGGGCGCTCAAGCACGGAACGTCACTTCAGCACGTGCTTACGCTTGCCGCTGAGATTCGCGAGCATTCGCAATCCGTTGGCCTGGTGATTTTCTCCTACCTTAATCCCATCTTGCGCATGGGCCTCCCTAAGTTTTGCCAGGTGGCGCGGCTGGCGGGGATTGACGGAACGCTGATCACCGATCTGCCTGTCGAAGAATCGGCCGAGTATCTGCGCGAGGCCCGCAAGAACGATCTCGCAACCATTTTTCTGGCTGCGCCCACCTCGACCGATCAGCGTCTGAAGTTGATTGCGCAGGTTTCGACGGGGTTTATTTACGCGATTTCCCGCACCGGCGTCACCGGCTCGCGCCCGCAGATGACCGGAGACGCACGGGCCCTGGTCAAGCGCGTTCGCCGTATCACCAGGCTTCCCGTGGCTGTTGGCTTCGGAATCTCGACCCCGGCGCAATTCGCGGCTGTCGGCAAGTTCGCGGAAGGCGCAGTGGTCGGCAGCGCCATCGTGCAGTTGATCGAACAAAATCCGGGACGAGAAGCCGGGACTGTGGCAGAATTTGTGAGGCAACTGTTAGCCGTCAGCCATCAGCCATCAGGGAAAGCAACTGCAGATCCCTCACTGCGTTCGGGATGACAAGGGGTTGGGTTTCCCTGAAGGCTGACGGCTTAAAGCTTCTATGGACATTTCCGATTGGCGCAAGAAAATCGACGACCTGGACCGCAAACTGGCGGTACTGCTCAACGAGCGCGCCGCCGCTGTGGTCGAAATTGGACGGCTGAAACGCAATACCGGCCTGCCCATTTACGAACCCGGCCGCGAGCGCGAGGTGATCGACAACGTGCAGCGCAGCAGCACCGGTCCATTAGGCGAGCGCGATCTAGCGCAGATCTACGAGCGAATTATTGACGTAATGCGCACCATCGAAAAGCACGAAATCGTTCCCGGCTCCGGACAGACGGTCCGCGACTCCGCGACCGATTCAAAATTCAGAGACTGAGAAACGACCCCGGGCACGCCGCAGGCGCTGTGCTTTGTTCTTCGCGTGTTCCGGCCGTGCAAAACGAGACCACTCATGATTGTCGCAATGCAAGATTCGGCCAGTGAAGATCAGATCCAGCACGTGATCGAC
>JBEKFN010000023.1:0-20502 GCA_050013295.1 Terriglobales bacterium | reverse complement strand
TGATTCATTTCGTCGCTGCCCACATTATCTGTGTAGCCGCCGACTTGAATGTCGAGACCAGGATAGGCGAGCAGAATACCGGCGACTTTCGCCAGCTTCTCCCGTGCACCCGGCTTCAACGAGTATTTTCCGGTGTCAAACAAAACATCAGACATGCTGACGATAAGCCCGCGCGCGCTATCGCGAGTCTGAAGAATGGAATTCAACTGCTCGGACAATCGCGTGCGCATAGCCACTTTGTCCGTTTCCGCTTGTTGCGCGCTCGCCTGGGCTTGCTGCGCAGCTATACGAGATTGCTCTGCATCCGCTTGGGCTGCCGAAAGCGCAGCGGCTGATGAAGCCTGGTTGTCCGCCATATCGGACTTAGCCTGCGCGGCCTCAGTTTGTGCACGAGCGGCGTCGGTTCGGGCGTTTGACGCATCAAATTCAGCCTGAGCCTTTGCCGCTTGAGCGTTCGCCGTGTCGGACTGGGCTTGCTCTTTCTGCCGGATCGCGTCATTAGCCTGCGCCTGCGATTCTGCCTGAGCGTCCGCTGAAGTTTGGCGTTCGTTGGCCAGGCGTATCTCGTCCAGTCTCTTGACTGCGATTTCGCGCGCATCTTCGGCAGTTTGTACTTCCTCGCGGGCAACTGCGATCAGCGGCTTTCTGTCGATGTGCCGGTTGGTGGCATATTCGTCGGCATTGTTCATTAACTGGACAGCGTGCTGATAACTATCGCTGGCATACTGCTCGGCTCCCTCGGATTGAGCGATGCGCAACGCATTACGCGCCTCGAAGAATTCCAGAGGCAACCTGGCATTTAAAACCACAGGATCGAACTTGTAGCCGGTGGGAATATAGCCGCCGCGCTCCATTAGTTCGTAGTTTGCATTTACCGCCTCGGTAGTTCCCTTGGTGCTCTCGCGAACCACATTCTCAAGCACGACCACGTTGCTGGGCTGCCGTACGGCATAATAAGGTTCCGCAGTAACGACCAGAGCGAAGGCCTGAAGGTCGGTGGTTACGCGCAGCTTGCTGCGATGGTTGTCGCCGGCTAATACTTCGCCCAGGTTCACGGCCCGGCCTTCGGGAGAAATCGCCCACAAAATGTAGGTCAGATACTCATTGCCGAAAGACGTCGGTCTTTGCAGGCCGCCAAATTCTGCGTCGATCTCAATGGAGCCCCGCTTGCTATTTACCTTGGCTTCACCGTTCGCTGAGGGCATCAGGTTCGTACCCGCAAAATCCAGCCTCGAAGCTCCGCTGCGATGTTCGTAGTTGACGGCCTGCACGCTGCGGCTGACTACATTCACTCGAAATATAGGGGTTGGGCTTATGGGCTCGACGACCAAGGTTGTTTGGCGATTCGTTTGAGCAAATGCGCTCAAAGTAAGGGTGATTCCGACTGTTAGAAAAAGCTTAGCCTTCACAGTAGCTCCTTGGGCAGAGATCTGCCGGGTTACTTTATTTCTTACATTGGGTGGCCTGGTGTTCCCTGAACGATCGCTTGCCAGTGTCGTCAACCCTTCCCAAGGTGGATATTGGGAAGAGAATGGAACAGCCCAGTAACATTCAGGATCCACAGAACCAGGGCAATGACCACGACGCCGTTCAAAATTGACTTGATCGTCCCCTGCATGGGAATGAAGCGATTCACTAGCCACAGGAGGACACCCACCACGATCAGAACTTCCAGCAGTTGAATTAGAGGCATAATGTTACCTTCCTTGTTCCGCGGGCTAACCCCTCTCATCCGCCTGGAGGTGTCGCCCCTAACTTCGATGTTCGGGACTTTCTAGGGTCGAATCGTGTCTCCGCAAGGATCTGCGGCGTACACACGGATGAAAAATGCCGATTGTCTGGATGTGGCCGCCGTTACTTGATCAGGGACCCGACCTGCAGCGACCTAAGAATCAAAGCTACGAATCAGCGTTCGCGGCTCCATCTACACACTCAGGAGAATCAAGAGTGACAGGTGTGGACTTTCGTGTCTGAGCAAGATAGCTCACATGTGAGGGAATTAGGGTTGCGATGCTTGGGCGACAACATCAAATCTCCGAAGCTTCAGTTCGGACAAAATCCACGCAAGCTCCGCCATCACGAGAAGAACGGCCAGCGCAAGAACAGTACGAGGGGCCGGTAGCGTTGTCAAGCAAACGAGCGGCTCATTTCTTATTCACCAATCACGATGTCTAGCCTGCGATTTGGGAGTCCTCTGTTACAATTTGATTCGTAGAGCAAAGACAAACGCTCTGGTCGCGGTTTCGCTTGGTGTTGGTTTCAGCCGGAATTTCGCACATACGAGGTGGAAAATGGTTGAAACAGGCGAAACATCGGACAGCAGGGGAGTGCAGTAAACATGCGGCTTTCCCGCTAACCCGGTAAAACCAGGTTGGGGACGTAGTTCAGTTGGTTAGAACGCTGCCCTGTCACGGCAGAGGTCGCGAGTTCGAGTCTCGTCGTCCCCGCCATTCTTTTCAATCGCTTACAAGATGCCCCTTCGGGGCATTTTCTGTCCATTTTGAAGACTGGGCCCATTTCTCGGAAGGTCGACAGGAAATTGCTGGCGCGTTCGCGAGTGCGCAGCTTGAGCACCGAGTGCGATGGCCGGAACGAGGTCGGGCGATTCAGATTAATCTTCACGTTCCGATTGCAGACGGAACTAGTGGCCTGTCGCAGTGAGTTCGTTACTGCGGACGCAGCAGGGCAATGCTGTTGATGCCGAATACCGGTATTGAGTGAACAAGGTTCGCTTCAGCGTCCGTCACAGCGGATGCGGCGTCTGGTAATGCTTGCTCCGCGACAGGCCACTAGGAAGCGGGCGTGAGGGGAGAACTCGCAGAAATTGCTCCGCCACACTTTCGATCGCCATTCCCGGCCGAGAGGCGTTCATGCTCCTGCTTTCTCCGGTTGCCTTCCTTCGGAACGAGACCCCAGCGTCCTGCGCCGTACGCTTCTCAGTGATTGACGCCTGGGCGTAGGCGTCTAGGGCGACGCGGATCGTCGAATGCGCCTGTGCCACAATCTGGCGCGCTGGACCCAACCTCTCACGGGTAAACTGAAACCGAAAGTGTAGCGGGGCCCTGGGCCAAGCCGGTCTCAGAGATTCTGACGTCGAACAATTAATGGCGACGACCAATCGACGACGAACAATCAATGATAATGATGAGGCGCTTCATACCTGTCCTTGAGCTGCATGCTTTAGAGTATGAGACGCGACGCGCGGTGCTGGCTGTCGAGTGCCGCCCGCCTGATTGCGATCTGTTTCACTCGCAAGCCGGCTTCAAAAAAGGAGCTTCAAATTGAGTAAGAGTAACAGGACGATCGGTAGGAATTTGCTCCATTTGAGCATGCCGGGAAGCGACTTGGCAGAAAGATACAGCGACGACGCCCCCCCGTTGCGGGCGGAGCTGTTCAGCGCCGATCAGATGCAGCAGCATGGCAAGACCTTGGCGGGCTCACACAAGGTGAGCCCGGGAGGCGCTCCGGAGCGGCTCCTGGCGCGGCTGGCTGAAAATGAAGGCGTTCTGGTCGGAGTCCGCGGCTTGCTGACAGCGGCGGTTAAAACGAACCGCCGCATCACGCCGGCCGGGGAATGGCTCCTCGACAACTTCTATCTGATCGAAGAGCAGATTCGCATGTCCGAGAAACACTTGCCGAGGACTTACAGCCGGGAACTGCCACGCTTGCTGAACGGCCCTTCGGCCGGTCTTCCGCGCGTGTATGACATTGCGCTGGAGACCATCTCGCACGGCGATGGGCGACTGGATCCGGAGAGTCTCAGCAGCTTTGTGGCGGCCTACCAGACGGTCACCGCCCTCAACATAGGCGAGCTGTGGGCGCTTCCCATCATGCTGCGTCTGGCGCTGATCGAAAATCTTCGACGGGTGGGGGCCCGGATTTCCGCCGACAGGATCGGCCGAAACCGCGCCGATTATTGGGCGGACAAAATAGTGGAGACCGCCGAAAAGGACCCCAAGAGCCTGATCCTGGTGATCGCCGACATGGCGCGGTCGAGCCCGCCGATGGTGGGCTCGTTCGTTGCGGAATTTGCGCGCCGGTTGCAGGGGCAAGGCCCCGCTTTGGCCTTGCCGCTCACCTGGATTGAGCAGCGACTTTCCGAATCCGGGCGGACCATCAAGCAGTTGGTGCAGTCGGAGAACCAGCAACAGGCTGCCGATCAGGTCTCGATGAGCAACAGCATCGGCAGCCTCCGTGTCTTGGGTGCGATGAACTGGCGCGAGTTTGTCGAGACCTTGAGCGCCGTCGAACAGGTTCTTCTTGAGGACCCAAGCGGATTCTACGGCAAGATGGACTTCGCGACGCGTGACCGTTACCGGCACACGGTGGAGAAGATCGCCAAGAACAGCCGCCGATCCGAGCCCGAGGTGGCGCGCGCAGCGATCCAACTGGCGCACGAAGGCGCGGCCAGGAAGGGCAGCGACGATCGCGCGCAGCATGTCGGCTTCTATCTAATCGACAAGGGATTGGAGCAACTTGAGCGCAAAGTGGAGGTTCGCTTATCTGCCTCCGAAGCGTTTCGGAGAGTGGGCCGCGAATCTCCTTTGCTGCTGTACCTGGGCGCGATCACGCTCATGACAATGATCGTCGCCGGAACCCTGGTGGCGAAGGCGCATGCCAGTGCCTTTCCCAGTGCCTTGCATAGTGCCTTTCACAGTTGGGCGCTCGGTTTGTTCGGCATCCTCTCGCTGGTGTGCGCCAGCCAGCTGGCCGTATCCCTGGTCAACTGGCTGGTGTCGTCGCTCGCGACTCCGCATCGGCTCCCTCGCATGGACTTCTCCCAGGGGATCCCGCCGGAGCACAGGGCTCTGGTGGTGGTCCCCACAATGCTCGTGAGCGCTCAAAACGTCGAGGACCTGGTCGAAGCGCTGGAGGTCAGGTTCCTGGCCAATCGCGACGACAACCTGCACTTCGGCCTGCTGACTGATTTTCGCGACGCGCACCAGGAAACACTACCGGAAGATGAATCGCTGTTGCGGCTGGCTCAGAACAAAATCGAAGGGTTAAATCAGAAGTACGAGAGTGCGAACGACGAGCTGTTCTTTCTCTTCCACCGTCCGCGCCGCTGGAACCCGCAGGAGCGAATATGGATGGGTTACGAGCGGAAGCGAGGGAAGCTAGCGGAATTGAATTCATTTTTGCGCGGCGGTTCCAGAGATCGCTTCTCGCTCGTGATTGGCGACACGTCAATGCTCGCCAACGTGAAGTATGTCATTTCCCTGGACACGGATACGCAGTTGCCGCGCGATTCGGCACGGCAGTTGGTGGGAGCGATGGCGCACCCTCTGAATCGTGCGCGCTACGACGAAGACAAGCAGCGGGTCTCTGACGGGTACGGCATCCTTCAGCCTGGGGTCGGCGCCAGCCTGTCGGGAGCGAACCAGTCGAGATATGCGCGCCTCTTCGGAAGTGAACCGGGCATCGATCCGTATACTCGCGTTGTCTCCGACGTTTACCAGGACCTGTTCGGCGAGGGTTCGTTCATTGGCAAGGGGATTTATGACGTCGATGCGTTCGAGAGGGCGCTGGAGGGGCGTTTCCCCGAGAACCGGATACTCAGCCACGATCTTCTGGAAGGGTGCTACGCGCGGTCGGGGCTGTTGAGCGATGTGCAGTTGTACGAGGAATATCCGTCTCAATATAGCGCGGACGTGAGCCGCCGCCACCGTTGGATTCGCGGGGATTGGCAACTGGTGCGGTGGCTGCTGCCGCGGGTTCCGGGCTTTGGCGGGCATCGCCTGAAGAATCCGCTTTCCGCGCTCTCGCTCTGGAAGCTCTTTGATAATCTTCGCCGCAGTCTGATACCCGCGGCCTTGACGTTGTTGTTGCTGCTAGGCTGGACGGCATTGTCACCGCTGTGGTTTTGGACCCCGGCGGTGATCGGAATCATCCTGATTCCGCATTTGGTTGCCTGCCTACTGGACCTGCTGCAGAAGCCCAGCGACGTAGGTTTGAATCAACACCTCGCTGCCACGGTGGGCTACGCATCCAAGCGCTTCGCGCAGGCTGCATTTACGCTCGCGTGCCTTCCTTACGAGGCATTCTTCAGCCTGGATGCGATTGTGCGCACCGTCGGGCGGATGCTGTTCACCCACCGGCGGCTTCTCGAATGGATGCCGTCGGGCGACCTGAATAGGAGTAGACGCACGGATCTGACCGGCTTCTGCCGGACCATGTGGGTTGGCCCCACTGTTGCCACGGCCGCCGTGATCTATCTAACGATCTCGAGGCCAGCCGCATTGGGGGCGGCTGGGCCCATACTGGGACTCTGGTTTGCCTCGCCCGTTATCGCGTGGTGGATCAGCCGGCCGCTTGCTCGCCGCGCCGCGCGCCTAACCACCGGCCAGACCGTCTTTCTCCGCAAGCTTTCCCGGAAGACCTGGAAGTACTTCGAGACCTTCGTCGGTCCGGAGGATCATTGGCTGCCGCCCGACAATTACCAGCAGCGTCCTGTCGCCAGGCTCGGTCGTCGCACGTCACCGACCAACATTGGACTCGCCCTACTCGCGAACTTGTCGGCGTACGACTTCGGTTACATTTCGGCCGGACAACTCATCGAGCGCACCGCGAATGCATTCGACACGATGGAAATGTTGGAACGCTACCGCGGCCACTTCTACAACTGGTACGACACAGAGTCTTTGAAACCGCTGTTGCCTATGTACATTTCGACCGTAGACAGCGGCAACCTCGTAGGTCACCTGCTGACACTGCGACCGGGGCTACTCGCGCTTCCCGATCAGAAGATCCTGGGTGCGCGATTACTTGAGGGTCTGAATGACACGTTCGGTGTCCTCCTGGACGTAGCGAGAGAAGACGTTGCCGGAGAAGACGTAGCCAGAGAAGACGTGGCCAGAGAAGCGGAAGTCGCCAGCGAATCGGCAGCCCGAGAAGCCGACCCTCTCCAACTTACCCGGCTCCAGAAGGATTTGAAATCCGCATGCGACTCCCCGCCAGCTTCACTCGCGGAGGCGCGGCGCAGCCTCGGCCGGTTGGCTGCGTGCGCCGCGGAATTCGCCAGCAGCCTCGCCGCCGATTCTGAGAGCGAGGCGATGTGGTGGGCAAGGTCGTTCGCCAGCCAGTGCCAGAGCGCTCTGGATGAGCTGACGTTTCTCGCGCCAGATGCACTCGAAGAGATCCCGACGTTACGCCAGTTGGCTAGTCTCGCGGGGGACCTTCTGCATAGCCAACGCGCCGCGTCGAGAATTGCTGCCATCGAAAATCTCGCGCGTCAATGCAGCGAATTCGCCCGTGTGGACTATGACTTTTTGTTCGACGAGGCCCGTCATCTACTTACTATCGGTTACAACGCCGGGGAGCACCGGCCGGACCCGAGTTACTACGATCTGCTCGCTTCGGAAGCAAGATTATGCAGTTTTGTGGGGATTGCACAAGGACAACTGCCGCAAGAGAACTGGTTTGCCTTGGGCCGCCTCCTCACCACCGCAGGTGGAGATCCGATTCTCCTTTCCTGGAGCGGCTCGATGTTCGAATACCTCATGCCGCTCATCGTGATGCCGACCTACGAAAACACGCTGCTCGATCAGACCTACCGGGCCGCTGTGGCCAGACAGATCGAGTACGGGACAAAGCGCGGAGTGCCTTGGGGTATCTCGGAATCCGGCTACAACTCCATCGACGCTCGTCTCAACTATCAGTACCGTGCGTTTGGCGTACCTGGCATGGGTTTCAAACGCGGGCTCGCGGACGATCTGGTGATTGCGCCGTACGCCTCGGCGTTGGCGCTGATGGTAGCGCCCGAGCAGGCCTGCCTGAATCTTCAGGCACTCGCCGTGGACGGCTTTGAGGGGGAATACGGCTTGTACGAAGCGATCGACTACACTCCTTCGCGTGTGCCCCGCGGGCATTCGAGCGTCGTGGTTCGGTCGTTCATGGCGCATCACCAGGGCATGAGCTTGCTGTCGTTGGCCTACCTGCTTCTTGACCGTCCCATGCAAAAGCGATTCCAGTCGGATCCGGCCTTCCAGGCGGCCGCGCTCTTGCTCCAGGAGCGGGTGCCCAAGGCCATAGCATCTTATTCGCACCTCGCCGAACTCTCCGACGTCGGTGCTGCTGCCAACGGCTCGGAAGCGCCCGTACGCACTTTCACCAGTCCTGACACGCCGATGCCGGAACTGCAATTGCTCTCGAACGGCAGATATCATGTCATGATCACAAACGCCGGTGGCGGCTACAGTCGCTGGAAGAACATTGCGGTGACGCGCTGGCGCGAAGATGGCACCTGCGACAACTGGGGTACATTTTGCTATATCCGTGCCCTCGCCAGCGGCGATTTCTGGTCCGCCACATTTCAGCCGGCGCTCCAAGCAACGGACAGCTACGAAGCCATCTTCTCCGAGGGGCGGGTGGAGTTCCGCCGCCGCGACCACCAGTTCGACACCTATACAGAGATCGCCGTTTCGCCAGAGGATGACATCGAAGTGCGCCGCATCACCATCACGAACTCCTCGCGAGCGCGCCGAGCCATCGAGGTCACCAGTTACGCCGAGGTCGTTCTCGGATCGTCTGCGGCGGATGCACTTCACCCCGCCTTTAGTAATCTGTTCGTGCAGACTGAGATCATCCGCGACAAGCGGACGATTCTCTGTACTCGCCGGCCCCGCTCTCCTGAAGAGCAGCCGCCATGGATGTTCCATTTAATGGCCGTTCATGGTGCGAAGATCGAAGAAATATCCTACGAAACTGACCGGATGCGATTCATCGGCCGGGGACGCACTATCGCCAATCCACAAGCCATGGCCGAGCACGCGCCGCTCTCGGGCCGCGAAGGGTCGGTGCTGGATCCGATCGTCGCCATCCGTCATGAAATCGTGCTCAATCCCGAAGAAAAGGTGACGATCGACATCGTGTCCGGCATCGGCGAGACGCGCGCCGCCTGTTTGGGCCTTGCTGAAAAGTACCAGGATCGGCGTCTCGCCGATCGCGTCTTCGGTCTCGCGTGGACACATGGCCAAGTGCTCTTGCGGCAGATCAATGCCACCGAAGCCGACGCGCAACTCTATGGACAACTGGCCGGCTCGATCGTGTTCGCCAATTCCTCGCTCCGCGCGGACGCGAGCGTCCTCATGAAGAACCGCCGTGGGCAGTCCGATCTCTGGGGCTATTCCATTTCCGGCGACCTGCCCATCGTGCTGCTCGAGATCGGAGATCCGGCCAACATCGACCTCGCCCGCCAACTCATCCAGGCCCACGGTTACTGGCGCCTAAAAGGACTCGCGGTGGACCTGCTGATCTGGAACGAAGATCACTCCGGCTATCGGCAGGTTCTGCAAGACCAGATCATGGGACTGATTTCCGCAGGGGTTGAAGCCACCTTGACAGATCAACCGGGCAGCATCTTTGTGAGACCCGGAGACCAGATATCGAGCGAGGACCGCATTCTGTTCCAGTCGGTCGCCCGCGCCATCCTCTCCGACAGCCGCGGATCGCTGGTGGACCAGATGCAGCGCCGCCGCGCCGAAGAAGTGACCGTTCCGCAACTTCCCGTCTCCCGAGTCCAGCGGCCCGACCCCGCTGCCGTTGCCGCCGCACCTCGCTCCGATCTGATTTTCTTCAACGGAATGGGCGGATTCACCCCGGACGGGCGCGAGTACATCATTACGACTACCGAGCGGGAAATGACTCCGACGCCATGGGTCAATGTGCTGGCGAACGCGGGCTTCGGAACCGTCATTTCAGAGAGCGGCCTGGCCTGCACCTGGAGTGAAAATGCCCACGAGTTCCGCCTCACTCCCTGGAGCAACGATCCCGTGAGCGATTCGAGCGGAGAGGCGTTCTATATCCGCGATGAAGATAGCGGCCACTTCTGGTCACCCACGCCGATGCCCAGACCCGGCGCGACACCTTACGCCATCCGGCACGGATTCGGCTATAGCGTCTTCGAGCACACTGAAGGCGGCATCCGCTCCGAAATGTCGGTTTACGTGGCCGTCGACGCGGCCATCAAGTTTACGGTGTTGAAAGTGCGAAATGAATCGGGCCGATCACGCCGGCTCTCCGCCACCGGATACGTGGAATGGGTTCTTGGCGACCTGCGGCCGAAATCGGCGTTGCACGTGGTCACCGAAATTGACCCCAACGGCGGCGCCCTGTTCGCGCGCAACTCCTACAACACGGAGTTCGCCGACCGGGTTGCCTTTTTCAACGTAGATGATCGAAGCCGCACCATGACCGGCGATCGCACGGAGTTCCTGGGCCGCAACGGCACGCTTCGGAATGCGGCTGCTATGAGCCGATCCCGCCTGTCCGGGAGAGCTGGCGGTGCTTTGGACCCCTGTGCCGCGATCCAGGTTCCGTTCGAGTTGGCCGACGGGCAAGAGCGTGAAATCGTCTTCACTCTCGGCGTAGGCCGTGGCGAAGATGACGCTCACAACCTGGCAGGTCGTTTCTGCGAATCGGCTGCCGCCCATGACGAACTCGAAGCGGTATGGCAGTACTGGAAGCACACGCTGGGCGCGGTGCAGGTGGAAACACCCGACCAGTCCCTCAACGTCCTGGCGAACGGCTGGCTCGTCTACCAAACTCTGGCCTGCCGTTTTTGGGCGCGGAGCGCATTCTACCAGCCGGGGGGCGCCTTCGGTTTCCGCGACCAGTTGCAGGACGCGATGGCGCTTATCCACGCCGAGCCCCGCCTGCTTCGTGAGCATCTGCTCCTCTGCGCGTCCCGTCAGTTTCGCGAGGGCGATGTCCAGCATTGGTGGCATCCCCCATCGGGCCGAGGCGTGCGCACGCACTGTTCGGATGATTACCTCTGGCTGCCCCTGGCGACATCCCGGTACGTTCTCGGCACCGGGGATACCGGGATATTGGACGAATCGATACACTTCCTCGATGGCCGTCAGGTTAACGCGGAAGAGGACTCGTATTACGATCTGCCCAACCGGATTGGAGAAACGGCCAGTTTGTACGAACACTGTAAGCGCGCCATCCTGAGGGGTTTGCGCTTTGGTGAACACGGCCTGCCTCTTATGGGTTCCGGTGACTGGAACGATGGGATGAACCTGGTCGGCCAACACGGCAAAGGCGAAAGCGTCTGGTTGGGGTTCTTCCTCTATGACGTGCTGCTGCGGTTCGCTGAGGTTGCGGGCGTGCATGGCGACACGCCCTTTGCCGAACGCTGCGGCCGCGAGGCGGCTCAGGTACGTCAGAACATTGAGCTGCACGGCTGGGATGGAGAGTGGTACCGCCGCGCCTACTTCGACGACGGCTCCCCGCTGGGATCGGCCAGTAACCCCGAATGCCAGATCGATTCGATTGCGCAAAGTTGGTCCGTTCTATCCGGAGCGGGCGATGCTGAGCGCACGCGCATGGCGATGCGGGCGGTGGATCGGCGCCTCGTTCACCGGGACTGGCGGTTAGTCCAACTCCTCGATCCGCCGTTCGACAAGTCGGATTTAAATCCCGGCTACATCAAGGGATACCTTCCGGGCGTGCGAGAGAATGGCGGCCAATACACTCATGGGGCCATCTGGGCGGCGATGGCGTTCGCCCAATTGGGAGACAGCCAGCGAGCGTGGGAACTCTTCGCCCTGATCAACCCCGTGAGCCACGCGGAAAGTGCGAAGGCTATTACGACCTACAAAGTGGAACCGTACGTCGTGGCCGCTGATGTCTATGCACTGTCGCCGCACGTTGGCCGCGGGGGATGGACATGGTACACAGGGTCGGCCGGATGGATGTACCGCCTGATTGTGGAATCGCTTTTAGGGCTGAGACTGGATGTGGACAAACTGCACTTTGCTCCGTGTCTTCCCGACAATTGGAAAGAGTTCAAGGTGCATTACCGATATCGTGAGACGGTATATCACATCGCTATCGTGCAGGGGCCGGTTGGGCATGGCGAGACGAGTGTTACGGTTGATGGCGTAAAGCGACAAGGCAACGTCATTCAACTGGTTGACGATCAGCAGGAGCACGCGGTCGAGCTGAAAATAAACACTCCCGATAGCGGCGCTGAGGGACAGCCCAACATCCCCAACATTAGAGACAAGGAAAAGGAAGAAGACCGCCTGCCTGACGCTCCTGATTAAGTAAGATTGAGGACGGAAAGCTGTATGGAATCCAACGTACTAACGCGATTGAACAGGGTAGCGGCCAGGCAGACCGTGACGCTGACCCATTACGGTCGCAAGTCCGGGAAGCCTTACGATGTCACGATCTGGTTCGTCGTGGACGGCGACAAAGTATATATCGGAACCGCAAACGTGAATCGCCAGTGGGTGCGCAACGTGCAGAAGACGCCTCAAGTCAAGTTGTCCATCGGGGGTGAGGCGTTCGACGGCACAGCACGATTCCTCACCGACCGCCCCGAGCATGAACGCGCCATGGTGGCGATTCGAAGGAAGTACTGGATGTATCGGCCTATCATTGCGCTGGGGCAGGTTCTTACGGCTATCGGAGCGATGCGCGATCGGTCGGGAGCGTTCGAGGTAACGTTCGCGGGATAGAGCGAAGCTGTGCCCGCGAGGTGCAAAACCCAGCTAAGGGTTCTCCTCCAGTGTCTGCTCCAGATGACTGCTTCAAGCAGCTCGAATTTTTTTCCAGATGACTACCTCAAGCTCGTACCGGCTCTTCGACCCTACATCCACCAAATAACGAGAGTCGTGTGGGCTGCCTCGTGGAGATGGGATATCCGTAAGCGGATATTCCCTGACTTGTTCTCCCCTATCCTGACAGGTGGGACAGAGAACGTTTCGTTCCAAGAGCCAGTAAGCTTTGGCTTGGGGCCTGTGGCTCTCAGCAATTGCCTGGGCGACCCGCTCCGGGCTGTTCAGCCAGCCGCTCAGTTCCTCGGTGCCGTCCTCGAGGACTATTCTGACCTGATATTCACTACCATGGACGTGCGCCATGTGTTTTCTCCCGATGTGTTTTGTCCCTGACGCTAGGACGGATTCGGAAACTTCGGATTTCTTAGCTCAAATGTTACGTCGGGTGGAGTAGACAGTCAATACGGGGAACCTTGTATGGTGATGCATTTTTCGACACTCCGGTAAACGGACTTTTGCTAAGCCCTCATACTCAGCCCCACCTATTCCGCCCCACCCGCCCAGGGATGGCGGCCGCGTGGAACCAGCCACAGCGGGCGCCCCAGCCCCAGTGCCGAGCACGTTGGTAACTTGGAGCGATTCGGCCTATGAGTCGACAATATCAATAGACGCTGCAACCCCTCTTCTCTCGCGACCACCAGGGGGCGGTGCAGGGAAGGCTATGTCCTCAAATCAGGTGTAATTCATGGCGACAGCGAAGATCGAAAGAGCAGGTATTTCCTTTGACATTGGTCGGCACGGTGGATCGATCGCAATCGAAGTTCGCTCCCACCACGACACCATTTCCGCACTCAGGGGCGTTCAGTTTGGCTTCGAACTCCTGAACGGAATCACCGTCCAGCAAGCGAAGAAAATCCTGGATGTGCTGAACGAGAACGTAATCGGCGCGTTTGTCATTACCGCGTCGGATGACAAGCAGCAAGCGGCGTCAATCTGACGAAGTCGCAACCAAACTCTGAAGCCGCAAATGACACCTATGGATGATCGCAGGATGGATGATCGCAGAAGCGAGCGTTTCGGACGCTACGAGATCCTCTCCGAGTTGGGACGGGGAGCCATGGGTGTTGTCTACAAAGCGCGCGATCCCAAGATCAACCGAGTCGTCGCCGTAAAGACCGTTTCGCTGGCCGGTCAACCCCCGGAAGAGGAACGCGAGTATCGCGAGCGTTTCTTTCGCGAAGCGGAAGCTGCGGGCCGCCTGTCGCATCCTGGAATCGTAACCATCTTCGATGTAGGCGAGGAACCAGAGACGCGCGTGCCCTACATCGTAATGGAATTTGTCGGGGGGCAGTCCCTCGACAAACTGCTGTCGCGGGACGACCATAAGCTATCGGTGGAGACAGCGCTACAGCTAGCGCTCGAACTGGCGGAGGCGCTGGATTGCGCCCACGGTCAAGGCGTGGTTCACCGCGATCTAAAGCCCGCGAATATCCTGTTGACCGAAGACGGCCACGCCAAAATCGCCGACTTCGGGGTGGCTAAGCTGAACCTCGCCAACCACACGCTGGCGGGACGTGCGTACGGCACACCCGCTTACATGTCGCCCGAACAATTGAATGGCGAAGCCGTGGATGGGCGGTCGGACTTGTTTTCCCTGGGGGTGATCCTCTACACGGTCCTGACGGGTTACCGGCCGTTTCAAGGCAACAGCGCCCTTACGGTCTCGTTCAAGGTAGTCAACCACGAACCGGTACCGGCGACCGTTCTCGATACTGAGTTGCCGCCGGGGCTCGATCACATCATTGCACGAGCGATGGCGAAAGATCCCGCCGAACGTTATCAATGCGGCATGGAGATCGTGCAGGACATCCAGAAACTGCGGGAAGGACGAGAGCCTTTGAGCAAGACCAAGGCAAAACTGCCAGGTTTGCCCGCGGGCGGAAGCGCGGGCCAAACGGTTGCCGCTGAACAGCAGCCAAGCGCGCACGCTCTGCTCCCGTGGCACGGGGCAGCGGAGAAGTTGCTGGAGCAGATCCGTAAAAGGTCTGTTGCCGGTGTCTTGGTATTGGCCGGACTTTTCATCCTGGGGCTCTGGGCCATTTCGTTTGGCCCCCAAGGAGTGCGATCGAGAGCCGCCGGGCCATTGCCACTCGTCGGTGAGGTTGCGACACACAAAACGGCGGCGACGCCGACGGAGCCAGCCGCGACGGCTCCTTCGATTGCCAAAGCGCCGGCGCCAATCGAGGAAAAGCTTTCGAAGCAGGTTCCGGCAGGCCGAACCCACCCGTCCCCAACAAAAGTGGCCCGCGCCAGCTCACCAACGGTTTCTCCAGCAGCTTCGCCGGCCACTTCTCCAGCTACTTCTCCAGCCACTTCTCCGGCAACCTCTCCGGCCGCTGCGCCAGCCACCTTGGAAATCGAGGTGGAGCACCGTTTCGCGGAGGCCCAACTGTCAATCTGGGTGGATGATCGCTTGACTTATACGCACCAGTTGGAAGGAACAGACAAGAAACATCTGGTCGTGTTCCACCATGTCCAGGGCCATGAATTCCATGCCATGCAGGTGTCACCCGGGAAACATAGTCTTAAGGTGCAGGTGACCTCTGATGGAGCCGCCTATGACCAGTCCGCGACAGCGTCGGGCGAGTTTGTCAGCGGGCAGGAAAGCGTGCTGCGAATCAACTTCAGTAAGCACGGCGAGATTAGCCTAAGCCTGCAATAGTTAGAGCTTTGCCGTTCCCCATACGTCATTTCTTGGCGATCATTTCCTGGCCGTTTGTTTTCTCCTCCATGCATTGTCCGACATGCATTCTCCAACCTGCATTGTCCGAGACTGCGATCGCGTGTACGGAATGCCGTTGACTTCGCGAGGTATTTTTTGCTGTACTTGATCTGCTAATCACGGTGAAGGAGTTCACCGCCAACCGCTGTCCCAAATCTTGAGCCGGGACCAGCTGATGACTCCTGACAAGCGGATTTTTTTGTCGCGGAGTTATGGCGCCGGCAGCGATCCGCAGAACTAGTGAGGTGGCGCTTCATGGAGAATATGTGGGTGCTGGCCGCTGTGTGGGTCGGCCTGGCTCTGATCGCGACGCTGATCGCCATCTGGTTCAAGATCTCGACCGCGCTCAGCGAGATTGTTGTCGGCACTGTGGCCCAACTGGCGATCGGCCTGCTTTTCGTGCATGCCGATCTGGGCGGCAAGACAGGCTGGATCAGCTTTCTCGCCGGCACGGGCGCCATTGTTCTTACCTTTCTGGCCGGAGCCGAACTCGATCCCCAGATCTTCCGCACGAAATGGAAAGAAGCGACGGTGATTGGACTCGTCGGTTTCTTCGGGCCGTTTTTTGGGTGCACGGCAGTTGCCCACTACATCCTGCATTGGACGGTACGTTCGAGTTGGCTGGCCGGGGTCGCCCTCTCGACCACTTCCGTAGCAGTTGTATATGCGGTGATGTTGGAACTGGGTTTCAACGTTACCGATTTTGGGAAGACGGTGCTGGCCGCCTGCTTCATCAACGATCTGGGAACCGTGATTGCTCTGGGAATGATCTTCTCGCCGTTTACCATCAGGACGCTGATTTTCGTGGTCGTCAGTTTGGTTGTCTTCGCTGTCCTGCCTTTTCTGACGCCGCGATTCTTCAAGAAATATGGCGGGCGCGTCTCCGAAATTGAGGCCAAGTATCTGCTCTTCATGCTGTTCGCAATGGGGGGATTGGCAGTTTGGTCGGGCAGTGAAGCAGTCTTGCCGGCCTATATCATCGGCATGGTGCTCGCGGGCAGTGTTGGTAAGGATCACATTCTCATAAGGCGTCTGCGCACCCTGACCTTCGGATTGCTGACGCCGTTTTACTTCATTCGGGCGGGATCGTTTGTGTCCGTGCCGGCATTGATCGCGGCCCCGCTAGTATTTGCTGCGTTGTTTTTCGCCAAGATGCTGTCGAAGGTAATTCCTCTGTTCCCCACGGTGAAGGCATTTGACTATCAGAAGGAAGAAGGACTGTACTTTACGCTGATGATGTCTACCGGCCTGACATTTGGAACCATTTCTGCGCTCTTCGGCCTGAATCACGGTGTCATTACCCAGGCGCAGTATTCCTACTTGGTCGCTACGGTGATCGGCAGCGCCGTGGTGCCTACTATGATCGCCAATGCTTGGTTCATGCCGAGGCACTTGCTGGCCACTAAGAAAGAGGAGAAGTCGAACTTATCTCAAGCTATAAGCGAGAAGGCAACTAAGGAGGGAGCATGACGGGACAGCGGCACAACGCCCATTTTCGGAAGTTGCTGGTTGGTTACGACGGGTCTTCGCAATCGGATAAAGCTGTGGATATAGCCTTTTCGCTGGCCAAGTGTCTGGATGCGACGGTGCTGGTCTTTGCCGTTGCGCGGCCGCCTGAACCGTCGATTTCGGTCGAATTAGAAGCCGTGCTGGACGACGCGAAGGAACATTTCGAAGAAGGATTTAAGAAGATTCTGGAGAAGGCCCGTTCCCTCGATCTGGAGGTGAAGATGGACATGGCAGTCGGACATCCGGCAGAACAAATCATCCACCGGGCAGAGACCGACGGAGTTGACCTCATCATTTTGGGCCGGCGGGGACGATCCATGATCTCGCGGATGATGTTAGGTTCGGTCTCCGAGCGAGCTTTGCGATATGCGCACTGTCCGGTGATGGTAGTGCATTAGCAGGCTGCGGAAAAACTTGCGTTGCACTTGATGTTAGGTGGCGCAGTGCTACAGCGCCGCGGTAAGTGCTAATTTTGGGTGGCGCAGCGCTTCAGCGCTGCGGTAACTGCATTGTGTTGACTGCGGCTTTAGCCGCTGAGGTCGCAGGTGATGCCGGAATTCATCTTTGACCGGGAAGAAGAAACGCAAGGCATCAGGCAGCGCCTGGCGAAGAAGCGGCCCTTCCTTATTGATGGACCCGCGGGTGTTGGGAAAACCTTCTTGCTGCGCAGCCTGTTGCCGGAATTTCCGTCGGTTCTATACTGCGAGGATTCGGCGACGACACATGTAGTGTTCCGCAGTCTCGCCCATAGCTTGCTAAGGCTGCACAATCCACGCGTCCAGGCCGCTTTTCGAAGTGAGGAAGCCATCAAGACGAAGTCGGCGGTCTCCCTGAAAGGGATTGTGATGGATGCGTTACATCAGGGAGAGTACTCGGTTGTGCTGGATCACCTGAAGCGCCCCTCGCATTTTTTTGCGGCGGCGGTGCGCGAAATCATGGGATGGGGCTCCACGCCGGTAAGCACAGTGGCCCGGTCGAGTCACATGGAAGACACCGGCTTTCTTCAGCCGTTCTATTCGGGCCGCTCCGAGAAGTATGAGCTCCGCAACTTCGAGACCTCGGTCGCTGAGCGATTCGCTCGTGCGCTGGTCAAGCGCGCTGGTCTCTCGGCGCCAAACCTGGGCGAGTTCCTCGACAAGGTTCTGGAGTTCAGCGATGGCAACCCAGGAGCAATGGGCGCCCTGATAGAGATGGCGAGCTTTCCAAAGTATCGCTCCGAGAACCACATCAAGATCACTCCGCTCTACATCGACTTTCGTATGAATTGGAAGGTCGCGAGGTGAGCGCTAACGTGACTTTTTTGGTCGCTAACTGGACGGGCCTGTAGTTTTTAGAATCGCCTTCAGACCCTACCTGCTGGCTTCAAGCGTTGACCTCAGCCCTTCCTCGTAGCCATAATTGCTCTGGGTGTTGGAGTTCGCCCTTAACCGCCCAACGGGCAGATGACTCCTACGAAGAGGGGAAAGTTTCTTGGTAGGGGTGTCGGTGCCGCTTCCCTCAATCAAGAGTTTCCAATCTTCAAGTTATGTAAGGCTGCTGCGCAAAGCAGTTGCGCAAAGCGAGAGAGGCGCCTGCTTGCGTCTTGAGGGAGCAGGTGATGCGACCCGATGCCCGAAGAGTCGGAAAATTCGCTCAATTCGAATCATGAGCGGCGTCTGAGCGTGACTTGCCGCTACATCGACAAACTGCTTGCGGATATGGAGAGCATACTAAGTATCTCCTCGTCCAAGCTGGCTTTCCCGCAGTACACTTCCGATCTCACTTCCGCCCAAAGGCGCGTGATTGAGGACTACATCAGCCGCATCCGGGCGCAGCTGATTCTGGTGCTGGATGGGCAACACATCGAACGACCGCCGGCCGATATTCCTGTGGCACGGTCACTCCACTCGACGCTTACCTTCGTAGACATCACGGTTGAGGAGTTGAGGCCCGAATACATGCGCGGCTACGGTGAAGTCCCGCCCCAGGCCGCGGTCGAACTGAACAGCATTGCCGGGGAACTCCAGGGCCTGGTGAGAGAACTGGATCGGTATCTAACGCGTGGCGCAGGAGAGAACCTGCAGCAGCGGCGAGAGAAAGAGAAGCTGAAGCAAACCGGAGACGAGGTGCCACTTCTCCAAAGGGAAAAGTTGGGAACAATCGTCACCGAAGAAGAGCGGGTGGAATTTCGGTCCGCATCGACATTGCCCTTGGCATCTCTAGCATCCGGGGAGCAGCAGGGCTCTCCCGAAGATTCTCGCGGAGAGTCAGCACTTTTGCGCCTAGCCGACTTGGCTGAGGAGTTTGACGCCGAGCAAGTTGCTGCCGATGCGCGGTCCGTGGCGGAACGGGTATCCGAGGGACGTTTCTATGTTGCCTGTATCGGTCAGTTCAAGCGCGGCAAATCCTCTGTCCTGAATGCGCTGGTGGGCGACAGCGTACTGCCCACTGGAGTCGTGCCAGTTACTACCGTGCCGACGATCGTCCGCCACGGCCCCCATGCGGCCGCTCGCGTGCGCTTTGAAGCTGGCGGGTGGACAGATATTCCAGTTAAGACGGTCGATGAGTATGTCTCCGAAGAGAAGAATCCTGAGAATGCGAAGCATGTCGCCGGATTGGAGATCTTTGTGCCCAGTCCGCTGCTTGCGACCGGCATGTGTTTCGTGGACACGCCAGGGTTGGGATCGGTGTTCACCGGCAATACGGCAGCAACCCAGGCTTTCATTCCCCATATTGATGCAGCGCTAGTTGTGATCGGAGCGGATCCCCCGCTGGCAGGGGAAGAACTTGTACTGGTTGAAGCGGTCGCGCGGCACGTTCAAGATCTCATCATCACTGTGAACAAGGCGGATCGAACCACGGACGCAGAACGAGCCGCAGCGGTGGCCTTCGCGCGACGGCAACTCGAAAAGCGACTCCAACATTCTGTCGGGCCTTTGTTCGAGGTCAGCGCGGCGGAACAACTTGGACATAGGGGCACGGGTCGGGACTGGGACAAGCTGGTCGCGGCGCTCCAACATCTG
This sequence comes from Terriglobales bacterium, assembly GCA_050013295.1. Taxonomy (GTDB): domain Bacteria; phylum Acidobacteriota; class Terriglobia; order Terriglobales; family Acidobacteriaceae; genus Acidiflorens. Next base: position 703 of record JBEKFN010000023.1, on the reverse strand, counting down.
GTCGAAGGCTCGGGCCGGCGCCTGATCCGCGCAGCCTGCGAACGCGGAGTTGAGCGGATTAGCGAGCAGCTTCTCGTGATCGTCACGGAAGAACGCGAGGCCCTTCAGCGGCCTATCGAAGAGTCGGAGAGCCGCATCGCTGTTATGAAGCAGACCATCGCCGATGCGGAGCGGTCGATGCGGGAACTCGGGTATCTCTTCATGGCTGAGCAACAGCATATCTCAGACATGTTTGTAGACCGGCATAAGTCGTTTCTCGCACGAGTAATGCCGCAGGCGAGCAAGGAGTTAGACGTTGCACTGCAGCCCATATCTTCCTGGCTAGGTCCATCTTACCGCCGTCGCATTTTTCGCGAGGCGCAGGAAATCGCACGAAGTCATGTCGTGCCGTGGTTGAAGCCCGAGCAGGAAGAAGCAGAGAAAGAATACCGGCGTGTTGCGTTGCGATTCGTGAAGATGGCAAACGAGTTTCTCAAGAAACTTGCGAATGCCGGCATTCCCGAACTGGCGCGAATGCCCCATGCTCTCGATCCGGAAAGCGGATTTCGCGTTCGCTCGGAATTCATTTTCTTGGATTTCATTGAAGTGGCGCAGCCTGCATCACCCCTGCGCTGGCTGGCTGACCTGACTCTTGACCTGGTGGGCGCCCGAAAGATCATCAAGAACGATGCCCAAAGGTTTCTCACCCGGCTGCTCGAATTCA
>JBEKFN010000022.1:0-20537 GCA_050013295.1 Terriglobales bacterium | reverse complement strand
CCGCTTCCTCGAGCGTGGCCATGGTTCCCGATACCTACATCAAGCTGGAAGGGCAGCAGGCGGCGCAGATGATCCGCCTGATGTAAGCGCTCGAAGACAACGAAGATGTGCAAAACGTCCATGCCAACTTCGATATCGACGAGAAGACTCTGGAAGAAGTCGCGGGCTGAGGTGATCGGGTGATCTGGCCATCGGATGATCTGAGTTGCACGTTGCTCTGTACACTGTTTTTGAATTTCGGTCTTGAATTTTGATCGCCCGATCATGTTTGCGCCTACTCGTCGGCGGAGCCGCCACACTTTTCAACACCTCCGAGGAAAAGTTTGTGGAAAAGCGGGCTCTGAATCTTGTAACCTTCTGTTAACAAATCGCCTTCAACAATCTGCACTGCATCGGGTGCTTGCCGCATCGCGCCCATGCGCGATTTGGTCTCCGTGAAAACTCGTCTCGACAAATTGCTGGTGAACCGCCGGTTGACGCCGTCGCGCGAGCGCGCACAGGCCCTCATCCTCGCCGGAAAAGTTCTGGTCAACGAGCAGAAGATCGCGAAGGCGGGCGCATTGATTGACTCAGGCTCATCGTCGGTGTTGCGCCTGCTGGGCGAAGATCTCCGCTATGTCAGCCGGGGCGGGCTCAAGTTGGAGAAGGCTCTCGAGCACTGGCGAATTGACCTTCATGGCAAAGTTTGTCTCGACGTCGGCGCTTCCACCGGGGGCTTCAGCGATTGCATGTTGCAGCACGGCGCGGCTAAGGTGATTGCCGTCGATACCGGGTATGGGCAGATGGATTTCGGTTTGCGCAACGACCCGCGGATGCGGCTTCTGGAAAAAACCAACGCCCGCTATCTCGAAGCCTCCGACATTGGCGAGGCGGTGGATTTCATTGCCATGGATGTTTCCTTCATCTCCGCTACGCTGGTGCTGCCGGCGGTGATTCGCGCCGCTTTTTGCTCCAGCCTGCCTCGCAATGTGAAACTCAGTTCGACTGCGCCCGCAGTATCGGAGTTCGTCCGCCAGATTGTGGTGCTGGTGAAACCGCAGTTCGAAGCGGGCAGGGAACTGGTGGGTAAAGGCGGAATCGTGCGCGACGAATCGGCGCAGCGAGCGACCGTGGCCAAGGTCGAAGCGGCGCTTTTGGGACTCGGATGCGCGCGCGCCGAATGGATCGAGTCTCCCATTCTTGGCGGCGAAGGGAATCGCGAGTTCCTGCTGCACGCGGAGTTTTTGACGCCTGCCATCCAGTGATTCTGTACAATCGGAAGTCCGATGTTCGGAGAGATGTCAGAAGAGACGCCTGAGCGCAAGCCCTAAAGAGAAGTCCGAAGACATGTCTAGGTCTCCCCACAGCCCGACCCGCCAGAAAACCGTTGCCATCGTTTCGAAGCCGGGGCGTCCCGAACTGCGCGAAGCGCTGCCGCCGCTTGAAAAATGGCTACAGCAGCGCAACTACGCGGTGGTGGTGGACGAGGAAAGCGCAGCTTACTTTTCAGCTACCAACGTTATGCCGCGAAGCGACTTGGCGGAGCGGTCGCCGGATCTGGCTCTGGTGCTTGGCGGCGACGGCACGCTGCTTTCGGCGGCGCGCGCGGTTGCGAAAACCGGAACCCTGATTCTCGGCGTTAACCTGGGTACGCTTGGATTCATGACCGAACTTCCGCTGGCCGATCTGTATCCCGCTCTGGAAGCGATCGAGAAAGAGCGCTACATCGTGGACAGCCGGTCCATGATGAGTGGTTCGCTGATGCGGGGCGGCGAGACCCTGGCCACACACGCCGCCTTGAACGAGGTGGTGGTGAGCAAAACCGCCATCGCGCGCTTGAATCACTTCGAGCTTTTCGTGGACGCGGAGTTCGTCTCCAGCTACAGGGCCGATGCTCTCATCATCGCCACGCCGACCGGCTCTACCGCTTATTCTCTTGGAGCGGGAGGGCCGATTCTTAACCCCGATGTGGATGCCTTCCTCATTACGCCCGTCTCGCCTCACGGATTGACGCACCGCCCGGTGGTGGTGCGGGATACGGTCGAGATTGAAATCCACGTCAAGACCGGGAAAGAGGACGCCTATCTGAGTTTCGATGGACAAGTTGGCTTGCCAGCGCGAGTGGGCGATGTCGTGCGGTGCGTTAAGGCGGAACATTCGGCCCGGCTGCTGCGCTTTCAGAAAACATTCTTCGAAGTGCTCGCCACCAAGCTCAAGTGGGGAGAACGCTGAGGGCGAAAGCGCGCCGCTGGACAGTTGACAAACTACTGATATCCCGTAGTATCATGAAACTGGAATTTGAATGGCACAACGCCAAAGCTGAAGCTAACTTGAGCGCCCATGGCGTGAGCTTCGATTTGGCGAAGACGGTGTTTAAGGATCCGTTTGCCATCGAGCGCCTCGACGATCGTGAGAACTACGGCGAAGAGCGTTTTGTCATTATCGGCATGGCTGCGGGAGACATCTTGTTGTTTGTAGCCTATGCCGAACGCGAGGAACGCATCCGCATTATTTCGGCCCGAAGGGCAACACAATATGAGGAAGACGACTACTTCCAGCAAAACGCTTAGGCGCATGACGCCCGAGGCCATCGAGGCGGCCGCTCGCGCCGACGGCGACGCGCAACCGCTAAGCCCCGGCGATCTCAAGCGGATGAGGCGGACACCGCAGGCGAAAATCATTCGCCGCGCCTTAGCCTTGACGCAAGAGGAATTCGCTGTCCGCTACCACATCCCTCTTGGCACTCTCCGGGACTGGGAGCAAGGCCGCGCGGAACCGGACCAAGCAACGCAAGCCTATTTAAGGGTGATTGCGCGCGAACCGGAGCGCGTCGGGCGCCTCCTGAATCCAAGGCCGCACTGACCCCCAGTCAGAAGGCTGAGGGCGCGTCAACGGCGGTGACGAATTTCTTGGGTCGCCGTCCAGTTTGCTGAAAAAAACTACGTTTTCTGTGTTCGGCTCCTAAAGAGTGTGCTTGAGAGCTGGGTCGTCCCTCCGGGACTTAGGTCATTCTTCCCACTTTTCCCAGCGCTGAAGCGCTGGGCTAAGTTAGGTCGCCCCTCCGGGGCTGGACTCTCGAGCTCTTCGTTCCACCGGATTGCAAAAACGCCAGTGCTCACGCACACACAAAAGGGGCATCTGAGTTCGAAGGACTTACAGCATCGCTGAAGCGGATGCCCTGATACGAAACTTGAGTTTTTCAGCACTCTGTGTAGCTGCGGTCTGGAACTGCGTGCGCCGCGGGATTATTTCCGTACGATCATTTCCGCAGGATTATTTCCGCGCGATTATTTCCGCGCGACCGACAGCGTCAGAATTCCCTGGATCTTAGTCCAATCGTCGGTTTCGGCGTTGAGCTCGGTTTCCCTGCGTTGGCCGGAATAGCGCGGATCGAGCAACCAGAGTTTATGGATTACAAATTGTCGCTCTTCCCAGTTGTAAGTGCGAGTCTCATCGTAGGTAGCTCCATACAACACGTAGATGTGCGATTTCCACTGGAGGAGCATGGGCTGTTGGTTCATCAGCCTTTGGATCGTGAGGGAAGGGTCAATCGAGTTTTTCGGGAAATACTCGGCGCGGACCACGATGGACAGGCCGTCGCCCAAGACATGCCTCCCCTGCAACTTGGCACTCAGTTCTTTCAAGGACGACGGAGCTGAGAGAACGGCGTCTTCAAGGCCAGAGTCTTTTCCACAGCATACGTCCCTGTCGGGGAGGATGGTCTCCAGCGCCGTCGCGAGCACCGCCGATGGTTCTGCCGACGGCGCCGTCAGCAATGGCAGATTGGCGACGCTGACCTCTTGATTGTGGAGAAACCAGCCCGGCGATGTGTCCTGAGCAAAGGCCGATACTGTAGCCATGCAAACCAGCACCAACCAAGCGAAGATGGCCTTCGCGGTCAAGTATGGGCGATTTATCCGAGAGCGTGTTTCAAAAATGCCTTCAGGTCGGACGGCGCGTCCCTCAGGGGCTAAAGCCCGCATTTTTGTTGATCCATGGCGGCACGGCTGAAGCCGTGCCCTACCCAAAACCTATTTTTGAAACACACTGTAGATAAGAGCAGTTCTTTCAAGGGCGCCTCCGCACAAGAAGACCTACTGCCATATTGGACCGGACACCGACAAGAAAACAGTTACTAAAGTCAAAGCTCCGTCCTCAATTGGTCCTGCAAGGTCTCGCGTCGCCGGATTACTCTCGCCTTCGCGCCATCCACCAGCACTTCGGCGGGGCGGCTGCGCGTATTGTAATTCGATCCCAGTACCGAGCCGTAGGCGCCCACGTCCAAAATGGCCAATAGATCGCCCTCGCTGACCAGTGGAAGTTTTCTGTCGCGCGCGAAAAAGTCGCCCGTCTCGCAGATGGGGCCGACCACGTCGGTGATCTCGGTTTCGCGCGACTCGCGGCTCGTCGCCCGGCTCGTTGCCCGGGCTAGGGGAACAATCTCGTGATACGCACCGTACAGAGAAGGACGCACCAGATCGTTCATCGCCGCATCGACAATTAGAAAGCGTTTGTGATTATTCGTTTTGCGGTAGAGGACGCGCGTCAGCAACACGCCTGCTGGTCCCACGATGGAGCGTCCCGGCTCGAGCAGCAAATGCAGCTTCAATCCGCGCAACGGACCAAGTACTGCCCTCGCGTACGCCGCAATCTGTTTCTCAAAGTTCCCCTGCGCTCCCTCGTAGGAAATGCCCAAGCCGCCACCGGCGTCGATGTAGCGAATGGCGTGGGCCTGCCCGCGCAGTGTGCGCACCAGATCGGCCACGCGTTCGAGGGCCTCTTGAAAGGAACCGACATCGGTAATCTGCGACCCGATGTGGACGCTCACTCCGGCAACTTCCAGATAGGGCTGCTTTGCGGCCTGCGCGTAGAGCGCCAGCGCTTCGGGAATCGGAACGCCGAATTTGTGCTGATGCAGTCCGGTCGAAATATAGGGGTGAGTTTTCGTCGAGACATCGGGGTTGACCCGCACTGCGACCGCCGCTCGTTTCTTCAATTGTGTCTTCAATCGGGTCGCGGTTGCCGAAAGCAAGCTCAATTCCGACGCGCTTTCAATGTTGAAGAGCAATATCCCCGAGCGGAGGGCGAGTTCCATCTCGGCCGCGGTCTTGCCCACGCCGGAGAACACAACTTTGCTCGCAACTCTGCTCGCAGCTTGGCTCTCAACTCTGCTCGCGGCCTTCCGGCTTACGCGCAGAACTCGTTGCAGTTCTCCGCCAGAAACCACGTCGAAGCCGGCCCCCTCGCCGGCCACGAGCCGCAAAATCGCCAACGTCGAATTGGCTTTGACCGAATAACACAGCGTGTGAGGAATGGAATGAAAAGCGCGACCGAAGGCGTTCATGCGCGCGCGGATCATGGCGGCGGAATAAACGTACAGCGGAGTTCCGTGGCGCGCGGCAAGGCTTTCCAGCGATACGGATTCGCAATAGAGTTCGGTAGCACGATCGCCCCAGACAGCGGTGCGAGCCGCCCCGGTTGGACGGGGCCGAGCCCCGTCACCACACGAGAACTGGCCGTGGTAGCCAAAGGCGGGTGGGCGTAACGCTTGCGATGCGGGTGCTTGCTTCACTGGCGCTTGCCTGGGCTGGATTTCACTTTGATGGCGACCACCGTCTGATCGTCGAAGGCATCCACACCCGCGGCGTGCTCGGTGACCGCCTTGAAGATCTCGTTCACCACGCATTCCGCCGACTTGGTGGCGCAGCCGGCGACGATCGCCTGCACGCGCTCCGGCCCAAACGATTGACCGTGCCGGTTGCGTGCGTCGAGAATGCCGTCGCTGTAGAACACGAAGAGATCGCCCGGCTTGGCCTGGAAGGTGAATTCGTCGTAATCGGTTTCGTCGAACAGTCCGAGCGGCAGCCCGGTCGCTTCGATAAACTCGACTTTGTCGTCATGACAATAGATGGGCCGCGGCAAGCCCGAATTCGCCACCAGCAGAGTGCGCCGCTCGTCGTCCCATACGGCGTAGATGATGGACACAAACTGGGCGGCAATCCTGCGTTCCGCCAGCGACAGATTCACCGCCGAGAGCATTTCCGCCGGGCCCGGCTCAATCGGCGCATGGGAACGCAGAATGCCGCTGACCAGCGCGGCATAAATGGCAGCCGGCGCGCCTTTGCCGCTTACGTCTCCAATCGCGATCCCCAGGCGCGACAATGAATAGGGGAGAAAATCGTAGAGATCGCCGCCAATGGCGCGGGCCGGAACAAACTTCGCCTCAACTTCGAGATTCTGCATCTTCGGACGCGAGGGCGGCAGCAAGCGAAACTGGAGTTCGCGCGCCAGCGCCAGATCGCGCTCCAGCCGCTGCTCTTGCCGGGCAATCTGCTCGTACAAGCGGGCGTTTTCAATGGCGATCGCAAGCTGCGCCGCGAGCGTGGTCAGAGTGCGTTTGTGATCCTCGGTGAAGTAGCCGCGGCGAGTGTGCTCCAGATCGAGGACTCCGATCACTTTCTCCTGGTAGATCAGCGGAACCGCAAGTTCCGAGCGCGTTTCCGGATTCACCGCGATGTAGCGGGCACTCTTGGCTACGTCAGGCACCAGGATCGCTTCCTTGGCCTGCGCGGCGTACCCCACCACTCCGCGGCCCATCGGGATGTCGTGCTTCAGATGCAGTCTTTCCTCGAAGCGCTGCGAGAACCGGTGCTGCAGTTTCTCTCCCGTCTCATCCACCAGAAGAATGCTGAACATCTGATACTCGATCAGCCGGTTGAGTAGTTCGGCGATGCGCTTGAGCAGTTGATCGAGGTTGAGAATCGACGTGAGCTCGCGTGCAATCTCGTTCAGCAGCAGCAGGGTGCGAGCCTGGCGGGTTGTGCGCGTGTGCAGCCGCGCGTTCTCAATGCCGACGGCCATGCGCGACGCGATCAGCGTCAGCAGGCGTTTGTGCTCTTCGGTGAAGTAGCCCTTCTCGCGCGCCTCAAGGTCGATTATGCCAATCAGCCGGTTCTTGACGATCAGCGGGATGGCCAGCTCGGAGTGAACGTTGGGCACGGCCTCAACGTAGAAATCTTCCTGTGTCGCATCGGCGACCAGCACTGCTTGGCGTGTTTGCGCGGCGCGTCCGGTAACGCCCTGGCCGACTTTCACGCGCACGCGCTCGGCGACTTCGGGCGGATACCCTACGTGGAAGCGGACATACAATTCCTGCCGCTGCTCGTTCAGCAAAAGGATCGCGAAAATTTCGTAGTCAATGACCTTGCGTACTAATTCCGCTACCCGCTGCAGCGTGGTTTCCAGGTCGAGCGTGGTGTTCACCACGTCGGCTACTTCCAGGAGGAGGGGCTCTACCTCGGAAGCGCGTTCAGTTTGCGCGGCGGTCGTTTTCACAAGCTTCATTCTAGCAGCCGACTAATTTGTGATTGGTAATTTGTAAATGGTAATCGAAACCCCAGATCGGCAAAATTATTAGAGCGTGTTTCAAAAATGCCTTCAAGTCGACGGCGCGTCCCTCAGGGGCTAAAGCCGCATTTTTGTTGGTCCGCGGCGGCACGGCTGAAGCCGTGCCCTACCCAAAACCTATTTTTGAAACACGCTGCAATTACAAATCACCCATTACAAATTCTCCAGCACACAGATATCCGGAAGATTGCGGTAGCGTTCGGCATAGTCCAGGCCGTAGCCGACCACGTAGGCATCGGGAATCGTGAAGCCGATGTATTGTGCCTGGATCGGCTGCTTGCGGCGCGAAGGCTTGTCGAGCAAGGCTGCAATGCTCAGCGATCTTGGTTGATGCGCCTGCAACAGCTTCGTAATGTAGTTCAGCGTCAGGCCGGTGTCGAGGATGTCTTCGACGAGAATTACGTTTCGGTCCGCCAGCGATTGATCCAGGTCTTTGGTCAAACGGACTGCGCCCAGCGAATCCCAGGCCGCGTGGCCCGCCGGGTCTTCTTTGGGTGAGGGGCGGTTGCCGTAGCTTGAAACGCCGATGAAGTCGAAGGTGGAGTCGAGCGGAACCTGACGGGCAAGATCGCTCAAGAAAATGGCCGCGCCTTTGAGAACGCCGACGAAGATAATCGATTGGCCGCGGAAGTCGCGCGTAATCTCTTCTCCCAGCTCGGCGACTCGTTTGGCAATGGTTTCGCGTGAGAGCAATACTTTGAGTTCGGGCATTTGAGCACCATCTTATACGCGAGTTTAGGTGCAACCGGAAGCTCGCGGGACCACAGGCGGCTGCCGAGCTGCTCCACCCCGGTGCGCTCGGCTTGGACGGGCGAGGCGCCCGTCCCCACATGCCCGTCCCAACACAGGAACTCCGGGTTCGCTATAGAATGCTAATTCACACTTTACCTTCGGAGCGAGTCGTGAAACTTCAAGGAATCCAACTCACGTGGCTGGGCCACTCCACCTTCCGCGTTCAGACGCCGGAAGGGAAGACACTCTACATCGATCCGTGGATTGCGGGTAATCCCAAGTGCCCGGAGAGTGAGAAGAACGTCAAGAAAGCCGACGTGCTGATCTGCACCCACGGGCATGGCGATCACATCGGGGACGCGGTCGACGTGGGCAAGAAGGTCAATCCGGTCGCCGTGGGCATCTTCGAACTCTGCTTGTGGCTGCAGAAAAAAGGCGTCAAACAGATCTCACCCATGAACAAGGGCGGCACGCAAACTGTCGCGGGGGTGAAGATCACCATGGTGCACGCGGTGCATTCTTGCGGCATTCAGGATGGCGACCAGATCGTCTACGGCGGCGAAGCCTGCGGCTACGTGCTCGAGTTTTCGAACGGAGTCAAGCTCTACCACGCTGGCGATACCAACGTGTTCGGCGACATGGCCATCATCCGCGATCTTTATGCGCCGAAGATTTGCATGCTGCCCATCGGCGACCTTTTCACGATGTCTCCGCGCGAGGCTGCCTATGCCTGTAAACTGCTGCAGGCGGAAACGGTCATTCCCATGCACTTCGGTACGTTTCCGCAGCTGACGGGAACGCCCGGCGAGTTGCAGAAACTGGTGCCGGACGTGGAAGTGCTGGAAATGAAACCGGGGAAGACCATTTCGTAAACGCACGAATTTTTGGGAGCAATGTGAAAACTATCGAAATTGCTGAAATCCTCTGGCGCAACACCGACAGTGTTACGAAGTGGATTCAGGTCGCGGCCCTGGTTTTTGCTGCTGCGTGGACATTCTGGACATTCCGGGAAAAAGAAGCTCCGAGCTTGGAGACACCGGCGCGTGTTTCTGTCGAAATCCGAGAAAAATGGCATCAGGAGCCCACCCCGGGATACTGCTGGGTATCGGCAGTCTTTAGCGTGGCTGATCAAGGTGTTAAATCATTTGACGTAGCATCTGTGGAGGTAAGCACCTGGCGGATCAACTTGCCCACCACCCAGACCAGTCCTTTTTTCATCGATATCCCGGCTTTTGAAAAGAACAAGCCGCTCGCGACTTTGCACCCAAGCTCGGGTCTAATCGGACGTTACGCTCCAAAGACAGATCTCCACGATGCCATTGAGTGGATTTTTTATGGGCAGCCTTCTACTGACTTGTTCCTTACGCGGATCGAGGTTTTTGATAAATCGAACAAGTCATTAGGTCAGGCATCCGCATGGGACCAGATATGCCGGTGAAATGAGATAACTATGGCCGATCAACCCGAGAATCCTGGCTGGCGCATGGGCGGAATTACAATTCCTGAAGTCGAAGACTACCTGTACGCTATGCTGCCGCCTCGTGACGAAGTGCTCGCCGAGATGGAAGTGGAGGCCGCTAAGAACGAGGTGCCCATCGTCGGCCCGGCTGTCGCTCGCGTGCTTTATCAGCTTGCCACCATCAGCGGCGCGAAGAAGATCTTTGAAATGGGCTCGGCCATCGGCTATTCCACCATCTGGTGGGCGCGCGCGGTGGGCGACGACGGACGCGTCGTCTACACCGACGGCGACCGCACGTTCGCCGAAAAAGCGCGCCGCTACTTCGATCGTGCCGGCGTCAGCCAGCGCATCACGGTGCGCGTAGGCGACGCGCTCGAAATTCTTTCAGAGGAGAAGGCACCGTACGACATCATCTTCAACGACGTCGATAAGATCGACTACCCGCGCGCCTTTCGTTTAGCGCTCCCGCGCCTGAGAAGCGGCGGCCTTTTTATCACGGATAACGTCCTCTGGAAGGGCAAGCTCCGCCAGCCCAACCCCGACGACAAAACCAAGGCCATCCTTGAATTCAACAAACTAATCTGCGAGTCGCAGGATTTGTTTACGACCCTCTTGCCCATCCGCGATGGAGTTTCGGTTTGCGTGAAGAAATAGGCGCGCCGCGCTCGTTCTCCTGGCGACTTGGGCTGCTTCGGGAAGTCGGCCCTCAGCGGCTAAAGCCGTCGCTGAGAACAAGCCAGTTATCGCAGCGGTGAACCGCTGCGCCACCCAAAAGCAAGAATAAAATCGAGTTTTTCAGCACTCTGTAAAGCCGCATATTTGGCGGGCTCTAGCGGCACGGCTGAAGCCGTGCCCTTTCAAGGCTCTCCGTGAACCGACTAAATCAGAGTTCCCCTAGCGTACGGTGCTAGAATGATCGGTCTCCCATCCCCGATGATGAACCCGCTGACACCTTCGTCCGTTGAACAGATTCCCGAAACTCTGCCCCGCACTCAAGCCCACGCGCGGCCCGACTCCTGGAGCGATGTTTTAGTGGTGGGCGCCGGCCCCACGGGAATGGCCTGCGCCATCGAGGCGCAGAACGCGGGCTTTAAGGCCACCATCATCGACAAGGGATGCCTGGTCAATTCCATCTATCACTATCCGACCAACATGGTGTTCTTTACCACGCCGGAGTTGCTCGAGATCGGCGATATTCCTTTCACCACAGCGCTGGCTAAACCCACGCGGCAGGAAGCGCTCGAATATTACCGACGTGTCGCCGAACACTTTCACTTGCATATCCGTCTGTACGAATGGGTAAAGACTATTACGGGTGAGGACGGTGACTTTCGCGTCACCACCACCGACCGGCACAGCGCCATTCACGACTACCGGGCGCGCAAGATCGTGGTCGCCACCGGCTACTACGATCTCGCCAACCAGATCGAAGTCCCCGGCGAAGACCTGGATAAAGTTTTCCATTACTACCGGGAACCGCATCCTTTTTTCGACACCGACGTAGTTGTGGTCGGCGGCAAGAATTCGGCGGCGGAAGCGGCTCTGGATTTGTGGCGGCATGGGGCGCGCGTCACGCTTGTCCATCGCGGTGCGCAGATGCACCAGCACGTCAAATACTGGGTGCGCCCCGACATTGACAACCGCATCAGGGCCGGCGAAATCACGGCGCACTTCAATAGCACCTTGCATGAAATCGGCAGCGACTACGTGCTGGTGCGAACTCCATCCGGCCCGCTTCACCTGAAGAACGATTTTGTATTCGCGCTCACGGGGTATCATCCCGACTACGATTTCCTGCGCAGCGTAGGCATCGAACTTTCCTCCGAACAGATGCGTCCGGTCTGCGATCCGGAGAATTTGGAATCGAACGTTCCGGGAATCTATGTGGCTGGAGTGATTGTCGCCGGCTCGCGGACGAATGAAATCTTTATTGAGAATGGCCGCTTCCACGGCAAACTGATTGCCGCCCACATCAGCGAGAAGCTGGGCCGCGGCAACCCGAATTTTCCTCTGGACGCGACTTGACGCGACCTTGGGGCGGATATGTAACCGAACGGTTCGCATAATGTGCGCAGCATGCACAAATAGATTTACGGAGGAATCATGAACACGGTTCGCAATATCGTTCGCAACAGCGCCGCCGTTGCAACTTTCGTCATCGTCCTCTCCGCCAGCTTGTCTGTGGCCCAGGCGGATGCGCACAAATCATTCGACCTGTTGAAGGGGTTGGAAGGGAACTGGACGGGGAAGAACCAGCAGGGCCAGCCCATTCAAGTGACTTTCCGCATGACCGCTGGCGGCTCCGCGCTTATGAGCGAGATTCTGGGGCGCGGTGCGGAAAATATGATCACCATGTTTCATATGGACGGCGACCGGCTTTTGATGACCCATTACTGCGGAGCCGGCAACCAGCCGCGCATGAAGGTTATTTCGTCCGACGCGAAATCGGTCAGCTTCGAATTTTTCGATGGCACCAACATCGGCCCTGGCGACGGACACATGCAGCATGTGACCTTCAGCGAACCTGACTCCGATCACCACGTCGAAGAATGGGTCTTCCTCGAACACGGCAAAGAAATCAAGGAAGTGTTCACGCTGGCGCGGGTGAAGTAGGGATTCTTGCCTATAGCTCCGAAGTTACTAACCAACTAGGATGGGTGGTTGTGCTAGCAAAGGCGGTGCTCCGGCACTGGCCAGGACAACTTTACCCTTGACAGAGCCTTCACTCTTATCGAGGGGTACCCGCCCCCAGCAAGCAAAGTGACAATCCGTTGACAATCCCGTGACATATTGTCTTCTGCGTTCGGATAGCTTCTTTCTCCAGCAAGGGCGGCTGGCTTCCGTACCTCATAGCTGATGTGCGCCACAGCTCGCGTGGGGCCGTGTTCCGCTTGCTACCAAGTGAACAAACCTAAGGAGGAGAAAATGACCCTACAACGTTACCCTAGAAATCTGGCCCTCGTCCGCGTGGCGAGCATGGTGCTGGCTCTCACGTGCCTCGCATCGGGCGGCGCCGTCGCTGAGTCGCCTGCGGCATCGCAGACCATTACAGTCGTCGCTTCCACGGTCCCGGCAAACGGCGATGTGAATCCTTATGGAATTTTTGTGGTTCCGGACACAGTGGGAAATCTGCTGAAGGGGAACCTACTCATCAGCAACTTCAACGCTTCCTCCAATGAGCAGGGAACCGGAACTACGATTATGCAGATATCGCCGGGCGGCACCGTCACCCAGTTTGCCCAGATTGACGCTGCCAGTCTTCCTGGCACTTGCACGGGCGGTGTCGGTCTTACAACGGCGCTGGCTGTGCTGCGCGCTGGCTGGGTGATCGTCGGCAGTTTGCCTACCGCGGATGGCACTTCGGCAACGGCCCAAGCTGGATGTTTGCTGGTGTTGGATCCTATGGGCAACGTGTCGGAAACAATCTATGGCACGCTGATCAACGGGCCTTGGGACATGGCCGTGCTCGACCATTCGAATGTCAACGGCGGCGGGACGGCCGCGCTATTCGTCACCAACGTGCTGAACGGCACGGTTGCAGGCGGCGGGAGCGTGGTGAATCAAGGCACGGTGGTTCGAGTCGATCTGACGCTCTCGAAGACGGCGCCTCCGTTTGTGGAAGCGATGACCGTAATTGGCTCGGGGTTCGCCGAGCGCACCGACCCGGCAGCGTTGGTGATCGGGCCGACCGGAGTGGGCTTGAGCCCGGACGGCTTCTCACTGTATGTGGCCGACAGCGTCAATAACCGGATCGCCGCGATCGCTTATCCCATCACGCGCCAAACCACTGCCCACACCGGCAAAACGATCACGAAAGGCGGGAGTCTGAACGATCCGTTGGGGCTGGCGGTCGCGCCCAACGGTGACATCCTCACCGCGAACGGAGACGACGGGTACATGGTCCAGACCGCGCCCGATGGATTGCAGGTTGCGAAAACGCTACTCGATAGCAGCGGCAGTCCTCCAGGTTCGGGCGCACTGTTCGGCTTGGTTACGGTCGGAGAGAGCGTCTACTACGTGGATGACGCCAGCAACACGCTGAATCTTTTTCACTAAGGCGTCTACGGCCGAACTAGAGGTGGTGCGCACGCCCACACATTCGCCAAGGACGCGAATGTGTTGGGCACCCGGCTGACCGCTCTTGGGCTGGTTGCAGGAGAGGCTTTCAGGCGAATCATCGGCGGCCGGGAAACTGTCCCGCTGCCGCTTTTCCCTCGCGTTTCACGTGGGGTAAAATAAGTCCATGAATCCGGAAATTTCCGAGCTTCTTAAACGGGCGCTCGCACTCCCCATTGACGAGCGGGCTGCATTAGCCAACACCCTGCTCGACACACTTGAGGGTTCGAATGAATCTGGCTGTGTCCGTGAGGCTTGGGATGCGGAAGTGGCGCGTCGAATCGAAGACCTGAAAGCGGGCAAGGCAGTGACCTCCCATGGGAAGAACTGCATCGCGAACTCTTGGCCATGGTGAATGAGGGTTTGCCATCATCTATTCCGAACGAGAATCCGTAATCACAATCTGGGCCGTCGCCCACGGCAGCAGGCGACCGGAGTATTGGGCGGGCCGCCTTTAGCCCGTCATCGTAGAATCCACTCATCGCAAAATACGCGATGAGTGGGTCACCCTCGCGAAAAAAGGAACGGATGATGTTTGCGTTCCTGCCGTCCGCGGCGCTGTCGGGCTCCGCCCGACTGGACGGACGAATGCGTCCGTCCCTACGTGATTCTTCACTGGTTTATACTGAACCAATGTCGGGGACCGACGACAAGACGTTTTACCTGGAAACCTTCGGGTGCCAGATGAATGCGCACGACTCTGAAAAAGTCGTGGGGACGCTTTTGCAGCAGGGGTATCGGCAGGTTCCTACCGTCGAAGAGGCGGGGCTGGTGCTTTATAACACCTGCTCGATTCGCGATAAGGCGGAGCAGAAGGTCTTTAACCGGCTGGCGGATTATAAGAAGTATCGGACGCAGGGGAAACAGTTTGGCGTTTTGGGATGCGTGGCGCAGCAGGAGGGGGAAAAGATTTTTGAGCGCGCTCCTTATGTGTCGCTGGTGTGCGGGTCGGCTTCTTACCGGAATCTTCCGTCGATGCTGGTGCAGCTCGAGACGGGTTCGTCGCGGGTTACCGGGCTTGATGATCGCTTGACCGACAAGTGCTTTGAGACGGAGTACACGGCTCGCACCAATCCGCATCGCGGGTACATCACTATTATTGAGGGATGCGACAAGTTCTGCGCCTACTGCGTGGTGCCCTATACGCGCGGCAGGGAGCGCAGCCGGACTTCATCCTCTGTTCTTGATGAAGCGCGGCAACTGGTGGACCTCGGTTATACGGAGATTCAACTGCTCGGGCAGAACGTTAATTCTTACCGCGATCCTGATGGAAAGAAGAGCTTTGCCGAGCTGCTGGAGGCGGTCGCTTCGGTGGCGGGGATGCGGCGGGTGCGGTTTACTACTTCGCACCCTCGCGATTTTGGACGCGATATTGTCGAGGTTATCGACTCTGTGCCTGGGCTTTGCGATCATGTGCATTTGCCCGTGCAGAGCGGATCTACTCGTGTGCTTGATGCCATGCAACGGCTCTACACTCGGGACGAGTACCTGGAGCGCATTGGATGGATTCAGGCGGCTCGGCGGGATATATCGATCACGAGCGATATGATCGTTGGATTTCCGGGCGAGACGGAACGGGAGTTTGAGGAGACTTTGAGCTTGGTGGATCTCGTCGGATATGACAGCGTTTTTACTTTTAAGTATTCTCCGCGGCCTAACACTCCGGCGTTGCGGCTGGAGGATGCGATCTCGGATGCGGAGAAGGCTCGGCGGCTGGCGGTGCTGAATGACAAGCAGAAGCAGATTGGAGCGCGGCGTAATCAGCGGCATGTTGGGGACGTGCTCGAGGTGATGGTGGAAGGGAAGAACCCGGCCCGCGGACATTGGATCGGGCGGACTTCGCAGATTAAGGTGATGAACTTTACGGTTCCGGCAGGGGTTGAGCTTGCGAGTGGAAGCTACGTTGATGTGCGCGTTACGGGAAGCTTTCCTAATAGCTTGGTGGGAGAGATGGCCGCGCCCCTCAGGGGCTAAAGCCCTCGATTTAAGGCTTGATTACGGCGCGGCTGAAGCCGCGCCCCTTCAAAGAATCGTTGATGAAACGCGACTAGGACAGTAGCGAGCGCTATTTGAGTTTCGTTTCTTGAGGCCTCTATGGAAGTGGAAATGAAAATTCGCGGGCTGATGATGGATCCGGTTTCGAACATGCCGATTGTGCTGCTGAAGGACGTGGGCAGCGACTTGGTGCTCCCGATCTGGGTGGGGGTTTACGAGGCCAACGCCATTGCGCTCGAAATCGAAAAAGTCAACACGCCGCGACCGATGACCCACGACTTGATCAAGAATGTTCTCACCGGACTGGATGCGCTGGTGCACAAAGTGGTGGTTACGGAACTGAAGAACGATACCTTCTATGCCGTGATCTGGTTGGAGAGGGAAGGACAGGTGATCAGCATCGACTCCCGTCCGTCAGACGCGCTGGCGCTGGCGCTGCGCGTGGATTGCCCCATCTTCGTGGAGGACGAGGTTCTGAAGACCTCTAAGCAAGCCTCTAATCCCGTTCCGGCGGTTTCCAGCGAGGAACTGCGCAAGTGGCTGGAAGACCTGGGCGATGATGACCTGGGCAAGTACAAAATGTAGGAAGGCAGCTCTCAGCTGTCAGCTGTCAGTTTTCGGGTTCAAATGGGGTTTGACGGAGACTACGCACGGGATGAGTTCCTTCTCAACTGCTTTGGTCGCGCTCCTCGTTCGGAAGGCATGACCTGATACGAACCGTACTTGCACCAAGGGCTGTTGGGCCTTGATTTTCAAATTACCAGATTCTCTCCATGCCTGATTCCGCCGAGCAGCTCCAGCGTCTGTACCTTGCTGGATTCGAACTTCAAACTTTCGAACGCTTTCCCAAGTGCATTGGCGTGATGCGCGAGAGCTGCGTTGCCTTGCTCGTCCCGGGCGTTGACGGCTTGCAGGTCTTGGGCACGCCTGGCTGGCGCATGGGCGAAGTGATGGGCGTGCTTACCGAAAGGGAAGGCCGCAAAGTCTTTCAGGCGAAGAGTGAAATTGTGGAGGCCACGCCGGAGCGGCTGCTGGCATTGCAGAAATTCCGCGAGGAGCTTGTAGGACTGCTGTATGCGCAGAGCTAACGCAAAGGGTCTGTTGCTTCTTGACGTGGATATACTAATGTATATACTTAAAATACTTGAGGGTAACGTTATGGCAGGCGCTAAGGCGCAACTCGTGAAGTGGGGAAACAGTCAAGCGGTCCGCATCCCTAAGACCATCCTCGAACAGGCTAACCTGCGGGAAGGCGAAGAGCTGGAAATCCGGGTGGAAAATGGCTACATTTGGTTGGAGCCGTTGAGCCGTCAGCCCACGCTGGAAGCGCTGGTCGGGAAGATCACTCCGAAAAATCGACACGGCGAGCAGGATTGGGGCAAGCCGGTGGGTAGCGAGGTATGGTAGGTCCTGCATACGTTCCCGATAAGGCTCACATCATCAAAATCAATTTCGATCCTCGGGCGGGGCACGAGCAAGCAGGATGGCGTCCCGCAGTGGTTTTGTCGCCTGCGGCCTATAACCGCATTGGGCTCGCCATCGTGGTTCCCATTACAAACCAGGTGAAGGGTTATCCCTTCGAGGTTCCCATGCCGTCTGGCACCGCTACCACGGGAGTGATTCTCTCCGACGCGATCAAGAGCGTGGACTGGAAAGCGAGGCACGCCCGGTTTGTAGAGATCCTTCCACCCGGGCCTTTGAAGGCGGTTCAGGGCCACCTGAGGTTGTTGCTTAGGTTCCCATAAGCGTCTTAGTCTCCAGTGGATCAGAGAGCGCGCCCTGACGACTTTACATAATACCTGTTATCGGACATTGTTTATATGCCGCCCACCTTAAGCACTCTGGAGCACGTACACGGCCCATGGCGCAATCTCTAGCTCGCTTACCCAACTGTAGGGCTCGTCTCTCCGCGCCAGCGGTTCGTACTTCCCTAGCAGGCGTAGGCGGGCCTCTTTGAAGACTTCGCGGTATGACTCATCGGTCCACAGGATGTCCTCGACCGGGCGCGGATCGGCGTGGTCGGTTACGATGATGCGGACTTTGTCTCCCGACTTCGCCAGTTGGTTCTCGGGAAAGTCTTTTGTCGAAAACGACGCCCACTCGTGGGTGTAGATTTCCGGCCGGGAGACGATCAGCACCAGCTTTCCGTCCTGGGTTAGGAGGCGGCCCAAGTCCTGCAGGATGCGGCGCTTGTTGTCGTTGTTCTTGCCCGCGATGTTGTCGAAGGTGAAGGCAGCAAGAACGAGATCATAGGTCCCGGATTGAAACGCGCTCAGGTCGTCGCCGGTAACGTCGTTGCTCTGAACGTCGTTGCTCTGAACCTTGTTGCTCTGAATCAGGCGGTAGTCGCCGGAGGGGTCCAGTTCCCGCGCTTTGCGGATCATATCCTCGGCTATATCGACTCCCGTCACCTCGAAGCCGTGCTGGCGCAGGAAGCGCGTGGAGCGTCCGGTGCCGCAACCGAAGTCCAAACTCTTGCGGCCGCGAACGTGCTCGCCGAGGATCGCAGGGATGTCGCGATACGCTAAGTGGTAAGTGTTCTTGAACTCTAACGTGGCGTAGGCTTGGGCGCGGGTGGCATCTGCATAGCAGTTGGCGAAGGTCACGGGTTCCCTTTCCGGTTCCGGCGAGGACAACACAACTGGTCGGCCTCCGGCGAGAGTATACAGCCCATCGCACTTTGCGTCTGTGAGGTGCGGTCGGGGTCTCGGCGGGACGGGCGAGGACGCCCGTCGCTCCACTGTGTGATTCATTGCGCCGAAAATACTATGCTCGGGTGGAATAGCGTTCCGGCGATTCTGGTTGCGATCGCTATCAGGTCGCGCTGGCCGTAGAAGACTTTTACCTGGGGAGCGCGCGACATTTCCGGCAAATTCACGGCGCGACCACTGCGGATCAGGGCGGCGCTTTCTTCATTGGCGGTGACGCAGGGCAACTGCGGCACGAGCTTTCTGGGATGGACAAGCATTGTAAGTACAAATGACTCAGCGCTTCCCTGCTGCATCGCGGCTTCTAACGCCTGGAGCGAGTGCGCATCTTCGATTGTGAATTCGGCGACGGCGGTGCGTCGCAGGCTGGCCAGATGTGCTCCGCAGCCCAGCTTCTGGCCCATTTCGTGAGCCACCGACCTTATGTATGTGCCTGAGGCCACGCGGGCGCGGAAGGTAGCTTGGTCGGCGGTGGTGTCTAGAATCTCGAATTCTTTGATTTCTACTGGCACCGGCTGGAGTTCGACCTTCTGCTTTTTGCGGGCTAGTTTGTAGGCGGGGACTCCGGCAATTTTTTTGGCGGAAAAGGGCGGCGGCATCTGCTCGATGGTGCCTTGAAACTGCGCCGCCAGGGCGCGTAGTTCATCGCAATTTATGCGCACGTCATCTATGCGCACATCTTGCGGCGGCGTTGTGGGCTCGCCATCGGCGTCGTAGGTGTCGGTGGCGAAGCCGAAGCGAATCACGCCTTCGTAAGTCTTCTCCGAATGGGCGTAGAACTGCGCCAGGCGCGTGAGGTTGCCGAGGACGATCGGCAGGACTCCGGTGGCGGAGGGATCGAGGGTTCCGAGATGCCCGACCGCGCGCTGACCGAGAATTCGGCGCACGCGATTGACCACGTCGTGCGAGGTCAGGCCGGACGGTTTATCGATGATTACGACACCGTTCATGGGGATTTGCAATCTGGTAATTTGTAATTGGTAATTTGAATCCTGATCATGGCCGTATTCGCGATCTTGCTTCCAGATTACCTATTACAAATTACAAATTGCCAATTAAATGATTCCTCTTCGTGACGATCAGCCCACTTTCTCGACGCCGTTCGTCAATTATTTTCTGATCGTGCTGAACGTGGTGGTCTTTCTGTGGGAGCTTTCGGTCGGGATGCAGAGCCACCGCGCGCTGAATTCAGTCATGGTTGAGTTTGGCGTGGTGCCTCGCCATACGCTGGCCGTGCTGACCGGACACTCCTACGACAGGCTGGCCACGGCCATTTTGCCGTTGTTTACTTCGATGTTTCTGCACGCTTCATTCTTACACGTCGCTGGGAACATGCTCTTCCTGTGGATCTTCGGCGACAATGTCGAAGACTACCTGGGACACTTCACATATCTGGTGTTTTACCTGGTCAGCGGAGTAGCGGCCGGGGCCACGCACATTCTGCTGAACCAAGGTTCGCGCGTCCCCAGTGTGGGCGCGAGCGGCGCCATTGCTGGGGTGATGGGCGCGTACTTTATCCTGTATCCGCGGGCGCGCGTGCTGATCTGGTTTCCGCCGATATTTTTCTTTCACGTTCCGGCCTGGCTGATGCTTGGCTATTGGTTCGTGATGAATTTCCTGAGCGGCACGGCTACTGCGATTGCGGAAACCCACCAGACTTCGGGCGGGGTTGCTTTCTGGGCGCATGTGGGAGGGTTCGTCTCGGGCGTAGTCATGATCAACGTATTTCAGGAACGGCCGCAACGGTATCGGTATGGGACTTGGTGAGAAGCTCTCAGCTGTCAGCTCTCAGCTCTCAGGAAAGGCAATCAATGCTGATTGCTGATCGCGAGCAGTCTCGGATTTCTTCAGCGGCGCGGTTCGGGCGCTGGGCCTGGGGGCAGCACCTCCTGCTCCCCTGCACTCACCTTGTGGCGGGTGACGAACCATACGGCTGCGGTCCAGGTGGGAAAGAGATCTGCGGCGGGAATTAGTTTCGCTGCCGCCGTGGGCAAGAAGGCCCAGTGCCATCCGAGCAGCCGAATCATCACGAAGGCGACGATCAGGTCGAGCGCTGAGTCGGCGGGAGACATTGCTCCCTCGGCGAAGAGTGGAAACGCCGCGATTTGGAGGACGTCGGCGGCTATCGCCACGGCCCACGC
>JBEKFN010000021.1:0-21120 GCA_050013295.1 Terriglobales bacterium | reverse complement strand
TGCTTACCGAGGCCCAGATCTTCGCCTTCATATTGGCTCCCGGCTTTTCCACGGCGCGGCAGGTGACCGACGTTTCCGGCCGGGGAGTGGGGATGGACGTGGTCCGGCGCAGCGTTGAGGCCCTGCGCGGAACCATCGACATTGCCAGTAAGTCCGGCAACGGAACCAGCGTCACCCTGCGCCTCCCGCTGACCCTGGCGATCATCGACGGCCTCCTGGTGCGGGTCGGGCATGCTTATTTTGTGCTGCCGCTGGCGGCCACGCTGGAATGCATCGAGTTGACGCGGCAGGACATCGAGCGGGCCAACGGCAAGCATGTGGCCAACGTGCGCGGGGAGATCATTCCCTATATCCGCTTGCGGGAATACTTCAACATTCAGGTGGAACGTCCTGAGCGCGAGCAAATTATGGTTGCCGAAACCGAAGACGGTCGCTACGGCTTCGTCGTCGACCAGGTGCTCGGGGACCACCAGACGGTGATCAAGAATTTGGGGCGGTTTTACCGGCACGTCCACCTCGTATCGGGCGCCACCATTCTCGGCAACGGAACCGTGGCCCTGATCCTCGATCCGCACCGGCTGGTACGGGACGCGATCCGGACCATGGCGCTAGCTAGAGGACCGCTCGGCGCACGCGCAAATGTCCGTGCCGCTGCGCCGCGGCCGCGCGCCCCGGATGTGGCTGCGCAAGGTATGCCCGCGCCCAGCGTGGCGGCGGAAATCAGGGCTTGCTCTTGAAATTTTCTGGAGATTTCGTCGGTGCTGGAGAGAACACCAGCGCTATTCAACAACGGTCCAACCAACAGCGTCTCGTTACTTGAAAGGTATTGCTTGCAAGGCCGCAGACCAACGAGGGAACGAGTTCAAACTAAAGGAGCTAGAAGGTATGCCGACTAAAGTTGTACAGGAAAGCCGAAAGTCGCATAGTGCCGGTGAGGGTAGCGGCGGGAACGGACACGGGGACCGCGACCGGGTGAGCAGCGCACAAAAAGCAGGGGACGGCAAGGTGATGCTCGTCTCGCAGGAGATTATGCGTCTGGTAGACGCATCGCGGGAGGGCCGTCTCTCCGAACGCGGCCGGGTTGACCAGTTTGACGGGGTCTATCGCGAAATCGTGCAGGGCATCAACGAAATGCTGGATGCCATCCTGCTGCCGATCGGGGAGGGGAACCGGATTCTCACCCAGATTTCCAACGGCAAAATCGACGAACTGATTGCCCAGACTTACAAGGGCGACCACGAGAAGATGAAGCAGGCGGTCAACAGCGTCGCCGTCGTCGTGCAGGGCCTGCAGAAGGAAATGGCTCGCTTGACCGACGCTTCGAAGGAAGGGCAACTTTCCGACCGCGGGAAGCCGGAGCAGTTTCAAGGAGCTTACGCCGAGATTGTGCGCGGCGTGAATACCATGCTCGATGCCATCCTGCTGCCGATTGGGGAGGGGAACCGGATTCTCGCCCAGATCTCGAACGGCAAGATTGACGAACTGATTGCCCAGACTTATAAGGGCGACCACGAAAAAATGAAGCAGGCGATCAACAATGTCGCGGTGGTGGTACAGAGCCTGCAGAAGGAACTGGTGCGCTTAGTCGACGCTTCAAAGGAAGGGCAGCTTTCCGAGCGCGGGAAGCCGGAGCAGTTCCAGGGAGCGTACGCGGAGATTGTGCGCGGCGTGAACCAGATGCTCGATGCCATCCTGCTGCCGATCGGGGAAGGCAATCGCATTCTGTCGCAGATTTCCGCCGGCAAGATCGACGAACTGATTGCCCAAACCTACAAGGGCGACCACGAGAAGATGAAGCAGGCGGTCAACAACGTCGCGGACGTGGTGCAGAGCCTGCATAATGAACTGACTCGCTTAACGAACGCTTCGAACGCCGGACAGTTGTCCGAGCGCGGGAAAGCGGACCAATTCAAGGGCGCCTACGCCGAGATCGTGCGCGGCGTGAACTCTATCCTCGACGCCGTGATCACCCCCCTCAAGTTCACCGCCGGATACATCGATCGAATCAGCAAGGGCGACCTTCCGCCGCAGATCACAGACACCTACCATGGCGATTTCAACTTGATCAAGGACAATCTCAACTCGCTCATTGTGGCCATGAACGACGTAACCGCGGCCGCCGAGGAAATCGCGAACGGCAACTTAACGGTGGTCATCCGCGAACGGTCCGCGCAGGACAAGCTCATGCAGGCGCTCAGTGCGATGGTAAGCGGCATCACGCGGGTGGTATCGGACATTCGTTCGATCGCCGGCGAGGTGGCGTCGGCCAGCCAGGCCATCAGCACGGCTTCGATTGAGGTATCGAAGGGCGCCACTTCCCAGGCCGCTTCCGCCGAGGAAGCTTCGTCCTCGATGGAGGAGATGGTTTCGAACATCAAGCAGAATGCCGACAGCGCGCAACAAACCGACAAGATCGCCAACAAGTCGGCTACGGACGCGCAGGAAAGCGGCAAGTCGGTGGTGGAAGCGGTCGCGGCGATGAAGGAGATCGCCACCAAGGTCTCGATCATTGAGGAGATCGCACGCCAGACCAATCTGCTGGCTCTGAACGCGGCCATCGAAGCGGCACGCGCCGGGGAACATGGCAAAGGCTTTGCCGTGGTGGCGGCAGAAGTCCGCAAACTGGCCGAGCGCAGCCAGAAAGCGGCGGGCGAGATCAATCAACTCTCGGGCATGACGGTCAAGGTATCGGAGAAGGCCGGCGAAATGCTCGGGAAGCTGGTGCCCGATATCCAGAGGACGGCGGAACTCGTACAGGAGATCGCCGCCGCCAGCAAGGAACAGGATACCGGCGCGGAACAGATCAACAAGGCGCTGGTGGAACTCGAGAAGGTCATTCAGCAGAATGCTTCCGCATCGGAAGAGATGGCTTCGACCACCGAGGAGCTGTCCAGCCAGTCCGACCAGTTGGTGAGCGCGCTGGCCTTCTTCCGCACCGGAGAGGAAGGGCATACGGCGACGGTGCACACCGCGGTCGCCAAACCGGCCAGGCACGTCGAGGCTGCGGCCGCCAGGGGGGCAAAGCCGAACGGCCACGCGGCCCCGCATGCTGCGAAAACGATGGCGGCCAAGGCCGGGGCCGGGGTCAATCTCCGGCTCAAGGACAAAGACAAGGAGAAGGCCGATGACCTGGACAAAGAATTCGAACGTTTCTAACCGGCACATTTTCCTGCGCTCGCCGCTCGAGGCGAGCGGAAGCCCGCAGCATGCGAAAGGAGCTGATTATGAGCGTTAGCGAAATTACTGAGACCCGGCAGTATCTCACCTTCAAGCTGGGCAACGAGGTGTTTGCCACCGACGTTGCCAAGGTGAGGGAAGTGCTCGATTTCACAACCATCACGGAAATTCCGCGGACACCCGATTTCATGAGCGGAGTGATCAACCTTCGGGGCAGCGTGGTCCCCGTGGTCGATCTGCGGCTCTGTTTCGAGATGTCGAAAACCGAGAAGACGAGGAACACCTGCATTGTGGTCGTCGAGGTATTACTCGACAACGAGTCCACCGTGATTGGCGCGCTGGCCGATTCGGTGGAGGAAGTGATCGATCTGGAGCCGGATCAGATTCAGCCGCCACCCAGAATCGGAACCCATATTCGGACCGATTTTATTAAGGGTATGGGGAAGCGCGATGCTCAGTTCGTCATGATCCTGGACATCGACCGCGTCTTCTCGGCGGAGGAACTGGCGTCGGTTCGCGTTTCGGAAACCGGCAAAGCGGTTGCGGAAACGGCCGGGTGACGGGAGGGGGCGGGGCGTGAGTCCCGCCCACTCATGTCCCACCTATGCTATGAGCGCTCGCGACGAAAATATCTCCAACGCGGATTTTGGCCGGCTGCGCAGCCTGATCTACGCGCAGTCGGGCATCAGCTTGAATGCGGAGAAGAAGACGATGCTGGAGCTCCGCATCAAGCGGCGCTTGCGCAGCCTGAATCTCAACTCGTTTGGCGAGTATTGCGACTATCTGTTTGGACCTCACGGGGAAAAGGAGGAACTGGTTCATTTACTCGACGTGGTGAGTACCAACAAGACCGATTTCTTTCGCGAGCCGGAGCATTTTGAGTTTCTGGTCGAGAAGGCCATCCCGGACCTGGTGGCGCGCAACCAGAGCGGGCGCCCCTTGTTGATCTGGAGCGCCGGCTGCTCTACCGGCGAGGAGCCCTACACCCTGGCGATGATGCTGAAGGAGTGTGTAGAGGACCATCCCGGTTTTCGCTTCAGGATACTGGCCACCGATATCTCCACCACCGTGCTGGCGCAGGCCGAGCGCGGAGTCTACCGCAGCGAGGTAGTGGGTCCCGTGCCGCCGGAACTGCGGCGAAGGTACTTCATGCGCAGCCGCGATCGCGACTCCAATGTGTTGCGCGTGGTTCCGGAATTGCGGGAACTGGTGGAGTTCCGGCGTCTGAACTTCATGGATGCCGACTTCGGCCTCTCCCAAAAAGCGGACGTCATCTTCTGCCGCAATGTGATCATTTACTTCGATCGGGCCACGCAGGAGCGGATTGTGCAAAAGCTGGCCCGTCAACTTGTACCCGGGGGGTACGCCTTCGTCGGCCATTCTGAAACCTTGCACGACATGGATGTCCCATTGGAGGCGGTCGCACCGGCCCTTTACAGGAAAACAAATGCTGGAACTTGAAAGCGAGGTGTCGGAGGTGTATCTGCACCCCGGGGAGTCGTACCTCGCTCGCAAACCGGCCATCATCCGGACGATTCTCGGCTCCTGCGTCGGCGTCACATTCTGGAGCGGAAGGATCGGCGCCGGCGCCCTATGCCACGCCCAGTTGCCCCGGTGCCCGGCGAATTCGTCCACCGCCTTGAGCCTCGCGACCGGCCGACGCTACGTGGATTTCTCCATTCGCGACCTTGCCCGGCAGTTTGACGAACTGGGCGCGATTCGTACGGAGGTGCAAGTCAAGCTGTTTGGTGGCGCCGATGTGCTGCTGGTCGGCGATACGTCGAAACCCACGGTCGGCAGACTGAATTATGAAACGGCGATCCAAGTCGCGCGTGCCGAGGGTTTTCAGGTGATCGCGTCGAGTTTGGGAGGCATTTCGGGCTTGAACATTCGGTTCGACACCAGGACCGGTGAAGTGCTGCTCCGCCGGTTGGGCTGATGGGTATCGAGTGACGGTTAAGCGTATTATGCCGCCTCGGAATGGAAGAGCGGGACTGATTTTATGAGCACACCGAATTTATGAGTACACCGAGAATTCGCGTCCTGATCGTGGACGACTCCGCAGTGGTGCGCCAGACCCTGAGCGAAGTGCTCTCGAGCGACCCCGAAATCGAGGTCATCGGGACCGCTGCCGACCCCTTTGTGGCGGCGGACCGAATGCGCGAACAGACGCCGGATGTTATCACCCTGGATATCGAGATGCCGCGCATGGATGGGCTGACGTTCCTGCAGAAGATCATGTCTCAACACCCGATACCCGTCGTGATCTGTTCGAGTCTTGCCGAGGAGGGCGCGCAAAGCACTCTCAAGGCGCTTGAGTACGGAGCCGTCGATGTCATTGCCAAACCGCGCTTCGGCAGCAAGCAGTTTCTGGAGGATTCCCGGATAACACTCTGCTGGGCGGTTAAGGCAGCGGCCGCGGCGCGGTTGCACGTCGTCCAGCCAAGCCGCGTGGTCGAGCCCAAGCTGACCGCGGACGCCATCCTCTTGCCTGCTACCCACGCCATGGCCGAGACCACGGAGAAGGTGGTGGTGGTCGGCGCCTCGACCGGAGGAACGGAGGCGCTCAAGACCATGCTGGAGGCGCTTCCACCCGATGCCCCGGGCATGGTGATCGTGCAGCACATGCCGGAGATGTTCACTCGAGCCTTTGCCAACCGTTTGGACGGCCTGTGCCGCATCACCGTTAAGGAGGCGGAGTCGAACGACACCGTTCTGCGTGGACACGCGCTCATCGCGCCCGGCAATCATCACGTGCTGCTCAAGAGGAGTGGGGCGCGATACTACGTCGATATCAAGGAAGGGCCGCTGGTTTGCCGTCACCGACCCTCGGTCGACGTGCTGTTTCGCTCAGCCGCTCGCTACGCCGGACAAAATGCCGTGGGAGTGATTCTGACCGGAATGGGGGATGACGGCGCCCGCGGAATGCTGGAAATGAAACAAGCGGGGGCAATGACCATCGCCCAGGATGAGGCCACCTGCGTGGTCTTCGGTATGCCGAATGAGGCCATTAGACGGGACGCGGTCGATAAGGTTCTGCCCTTGCAGGCAGTGGCCGGGGCCATTCTCACCCATGCGCGATGAGGCAACGAATGAGGGCCGAAGATGAAGCGAATCTTAACCGTGGATGATTCAGCCAGCGTTCGGCAGATGGTCAGTTTTACCTTACGCAAGGCGGACTATGAAGTGGTCGAGGCCGTCGATGGTAAAGATGGCCTCGCCAAAGTGAGCAGCGGAAAGTTCGACCTGATCATCACCGATCTGAACATGCCCAATATGGACGGCATCCAAATGATGACCGCCGTCCGCAAGCTGCCAGGGCATTCATTTATTCCCATCTTGATGCTCACTACCGAGTCCCAGGCTGAGAAGAAGGATGCGGGGCGCAAGGCGGGCGCAACCGGCTGGATCGTGAAGCCTTTCAATGCCGATCAGCTGATTGCCGTCGTCCAGAAGCTGGTTAAGTAGGGGCTCCGATGTTCGCGACGAAAGAACTTGTGGTCCATCGCGTTTTCTGGGTTGCTTACCAACCAGCTACGCGAAAAGATGCTGGAGGAACTCCCGCGTCGGCTACCGCGTGTTCAAGTCAACATAGTGGCCGAAGCTGGAGAGCGCGACCTGGTCATTGCCGGGAATATAAAAACCGAACCTGCCCAGACTTAGATTGCTGCCGGGCTGAGTCCAGCGATCCAGAACCACCCAGCTATCTCCTTGCCTGATCTGGTGGGTGATCTCATTCGGTCCCACGCGGATCTGGAGAGTGCGGAAACTCTTCTTGTCACCCTTGTGTGAAACTTTGATCTCGTCCCCCTTCTGACCGTTTCGGACTACGGTGCGGTAGAAGTTATTGTCGTCCATTTGGAAGAGGACATAGTTGTTGACGTCGATGCAGTTGAGCACCCACTGCAGGCGATGCCCCTTGGCGAGCATGGCGGAAAAAACAAATGTACCTGAGGTGGGAGATACGCCGTACATCACGAAGTCCCCGCCCTTATGAACGAACGAACCTTTCTCCTCCTTCCACCCTGCCGGGTCGTTCCACTTGGACATGCCGCTGGGCGCGAGAGACAAATCCAAATTTTTGGAATGGCCGGCGATGACTTCTACCACCGACGAGCGCGTAAAGTTAAAGTTGTCGGCAGCTTTCGCGGTGAGAAGGTAGGAACCGGCTGACAAACTCAGCGCGCCCCCATTGCTTACCTTGGTGGGAGTCTCGCCCGCTTTGGTGAGCGTCACCTGAGCATCGGCAGGCGTGAACGTAATTCTTAACTCGCCCGGCGCGGCGTCCAATGTCACCTCCGCAGCCGCCAGGGACACCGCTGCTCCAACGACGAAGTGTTGCTTGATCTGCTTGGGCTTGAATCCGGCTTTGCGCAGTTCGACGATGTGGTCTCCGGGATTGACGGTTGCCACGGTGAGCGTTCCATCAGGCTGAACCGTTCCCACAGGAGTTTGGTCGATCAGAACTGCGGCTCCCGGAACTGCTCCCTGGATCTTCAGCGAAGCCAAATTGGGGATGGGCTGCAGGTTGAAAATCAGTTTGGGTGGCTCGCCTTCGCGAAGCCGGATCTTTTGTTCGGGAACGTCCTGGAATCCGTTCTTGGAGACTCGTACAACGTATTCTTTGAGTTCGAGATTCGAGATACGCAATTGGCCGCCCTGCGTGAGTTGCGGCTGAGGTTTCCCGTTGAGAAACACTTTCGCGTTCTCCTCACCGGTAACCACCACGAGCGCGCCCAGATTCTGTCCGGATTCGAGGAAGGCGGTTAGCGTGGGCGCCGCTCCCGCATTAATGTCGAGTTTGTACTGTTGCTGATCGCTGCCGCGGGTCACGGCTAATTCGTGAGGCCCGGCGGAGATGGATGGAAGATCGAGACCGTCCTGAGGCACGTCGAGCGGAACCTGGCCATCGAGGCTGACTTTGGTGGAAGAATCACTGGAGTATACGTGCACCCTGGCGGCCATGCTGCTGACAACGACAGCCAGCACACCATGGGAAACGATGGATCCGTTCACGGCGGGAACCGCCCCCGCTTCGGTTGAGAAGGTGAAGGATGCTCCACCCCGCGGGCCATCAATTTTCAGCTTGTGTTCTCCGGCGGGTACATTGTCGAGAGTCCACTGTCCATCCTGAAATTCCGCAGGCGGCTGATCATCGAATGTCACTTTTCCCGTGCCGGTGTCGGAGGACAGTTTCAGCGCTGGTAGCGCCAGTTCGGGAGGTGGCGTCGCCGGGGCCGAGGCGCTAGGAGCCGCTTCGGGGATCTGGGTGATGGGTGTCGCGTGATGCTTTCGCGCGAAGAGAACGATCACTGCTACCAGGACTATTGCGGCGACAGAGGCGAAGATAGCCGTTGTGTAACGCTGCGGTGATCTCGCGGGCTGCTTGAGATTGGAAGATGGAGATGTGGTTTTGGGCGCGCGCACAGGAGGCTTGACCGCGGAAGCCGTGACTTGTGCCGGCGGAGGGAGCGGTGGACTTGGCGAAACCGGCGGCGGGGCGCCCTCTACATCAACCACGGGCGGAGGGACCGGAACATTACTCGTCATTGTTTCTGTTTCTGTCCCGGGCGGTGAAGATTTGGGCGGACTCGTTGGCGGAGTGTGGAACGTCAGGGTTGGGCTTAGGCCCCCGGTCGACTCAATCGAACTTTCTTGGCTCACTTCGGGCACACCCAGGCGGCGCAGAAGGCCATTGGCAACGGACAGGACTTCAGCATCGTTCGAATACTTGTCCGCCACAGCTCGCACTCGTTCCCCTAAGGCCTGCTTGGAGGCGTCATCCGTGGCGGCATCGATTTCGCTCTCCATACTTCGCAGCTCTTCCAGATCGCGGCGCCGTGTTTGGCGGCGCTGGATCTGCAGGTCGCGCTGGACGGTCTCCTGAATCTGAATCAACCTGGACTCGCGCGGATAAACGGACAATCCCTCTTCGATCCGGGCTAAGGCCCCGGCCAGATCGGCGGCAGTCTGCAGCTTGCGCGCCTGCGAAACACATTCCGCGATGAAGGTTTCCCGCTTTTTGTCGAGGATCAGGGTCCGAATGGTCTTGGCCATGGGATGCCCCGGGTTTAAGTCGAGTGCTTCCCGTGCCAGCTTCTCGGCTTCCCGCCAATCGTTTTCCACCGTGGAGTGGGCGTGTTCGACCAGGGCATTGGCCAAAACGGCGCGGGATATCGGATTGTTTTCATCCAGATCGTAGGCCTCACGCAGCAATTTGATTCCCTCGGCAGGCTTCTGCCGCGCGCACAACTCCTGGCCTTCAGTCATGAGGCGGTGGGCTTCGGTTTTTCGCTTCACGCCGTCCTGGGCAAGCTTCCCGAGCTCGGTTAATTCTGCGTCGTTGGGAAATTCGGCGGCTGCTTCTTGCAACAGATCCAGCGCGCGAGCGTAGTCGCTGGAATGCAAACAGGTGTCGATCTGTTCGACCAGACGGGTTTTGGATTCGATCCGGATCTGCTGGTCGCGTCTCTTCTGCAGGCGCTCAATTTCGAACGTTAACCCCGGATACTCGCTGTAGATAATGCGTAGAATTTCCCAATCGTTCAGGGCATCGCCGAACGATCCCTGTTCTTCGTGGAGGTGTGCCCGGGCTACGATGGAGTTGACCAGGTCGCGTTTGTCCTGCACCAAGCGCAACGCGCCTTCAAAATGCGATTCTCCGGGATGCAGATCCAGCGCCTCTCGCAGAATGTTGACGCGCTTGTCGAGGTCCGGTTCAGCTTCTACCTGGCGATCTACGGAAGCAATGAAAGCCGAGCGCTCCTGCCGCTGGTGCTCCTCGATGTCGTATTTGAGAGCCTGGAAGATGGCATTGTTCGGATACTTGGCCAAATATGCCTGGCACGCAACCATGGCCTTGCCGAAGTTGCGCTCGGTGAGGTGTCTCCGCGCCTCGGCATAGGCAGTGTTCATGGCGTCGTGTTCGGAGCGCACCTCGTTGTAAAAACTCTGATAGGTGGCGCCGCTCTCGAGATTGACAGAATCCGGGGCGCGCCGATCGAGGTCCAACACCACACCGAGTTTGGCGAGGGCGCTGCTTACATCGCCCTTATGCCAGGCGTCCATGGCGGCGCGATGGAGTCTTTCTTTCTCCTGGCGGAGTTTCTTGTATTCCTGTTCCTGGCGGCCGACTTCCGCCAGCAACTGGAGCGCGCGGGCCTCCTTCGGGCGGAGTTGAAGAACATTCTGCAAAGCCTCGCGAGCATGTCCGTAAGCGTTATTGTCGATGTGCTGCCGGGCCAGGCG
The DNA here is from genome assembly GCA_050013295.1 of Terriglobales bacterium. Classification (GTDB taxonomy): domain Bacteria; phylum Acidobacteriota; class Terriglobia; order Terriglobales; family Acidobacteriaceae; genus Acidiflorens. Next base: position 10,695 of record JBEKFN010000021.1, on the reverse strand, counting down.
ATACCAGTTGTCGATCTGGCGTTCGCTGCGCCGGTTTTCAATCTTGCTCTTCAGGGCCAACGCGGTGGCGTTGTCCGGTTCTATTTGCAGCGCCTCCTGTAACTTCTGGAGAGCCAGCGGATCTTCCTCTTCTTCAAAGCGTGCCCGAGCGGCCTCGAGCAACTGCGACAGTGTTTTTCGCCGGACGGCGCCGTCGAGTTGCCGGCGCAGAGAGCCAATGGAATTGTCCATATGGCCCTCGGCTTCCAGTTCGCCCAGAATCTCTCCGGCAAACTGAAAATCTCCGTCTTCCAGGGCTTTGGTGGCGCGCTGCAGCCGTGGCCTGGTACGCTCGGGATCGAAAAACTCGATGGGCTCGTTGCGCAGTGCCTTGTTGAGGGTGTCGCCGAATTCGCGGGCACTCGCGAAACGGTGCCAGGATTGCTTGGCCATGGCTTTGTGCAGTACGCGGCTGACGGGCTGGCTTATGGTGGAATTCAATTCTGCCGCCAGAGGCGGTATCTGACGGAGAATCGCGTCGACCACCTCATCGGCTCGGGCGCGCTGGAACGGGTTCCGGCCCGTCATAGCTTCATAGCAGACCACGCTGAGGGAGAAGATGTCGGAGGCCGGGGACAGCGGTTTCAATTCGATCTGCTCTGGAGACATGTAGAGCAGCGTCCCTTTTTGCGCCCGAGTGGTATGGGCATCGGCCATGTGGGCGACGCCGAAGTCGATGATCTTCACCGAGTCGTCTTCCATCACGAAGATGTTGCTCGGCTTTAAATCGCGATGAACCAGACCGCGTTCGTGTGCCGCCTGCAGGCCGCGGCAGGCCTGGGAAATGATGTCGATCGTGCGCTCCACCGTTAGACGATGGCTGGCCTTGCGGATGAAATATTCCAGCGTGGTGCCGGGGAGTAGCGGCATAACGAAGTAGGGCTTCTTCTTGCCCTCTTCCTCGAATTCTCCGATGTCGAAGATCTCGACGATATTGGGATGGCTCATGGAGGCGAGCACGTCGCACTCCTTGTAGAACAACTGAAGCGAGGCCGGGTCGGGAATGTCGAGGATGGTCTTGACCGCTACTTCACGGCGCACGACGGTATCGTAGGCCCGGTAGACGAGGCCCATGCCGCCCTGGCCGAGGATCTCCCTGACCTCGTAGCGGCCTGCCAGTTTCTTCGGTGAAGCCGGAATCTCCATGGCGCACCCCGTTGTGTGGGCCCTAGCATCTTAACCCACATTTCCCGGCTGATCCTAGTTCTGACGCTCGATTCGGGGGCCCTGGGATCGGAAAGTAGAGCCAGAGGTTATCGGTTCCTTCCGCATGGCCCGCGATCCGAAGGAACCGCTTCCCGACGACACCCTTTTGATCGCAGCACGCCTCGCGATTTGCAGAATTCCGGCGCCAGGCGCTTGATATTGGGGAAATCGGTCCAATACCATGGCTTTTCCATGACTTTTTCTTACTTCTCTCGTCCAAGGTGAATATGCGCGGACACGCAGCATTCCTGTTGTTGCTTCTGGTCGTTCTATCGCTTGCAAATGCTCAAACCCCATCCCCGCAGCCGTCTTCTGACGCAGCCTTGCCCTACAGCCCCAGTCTAGATGTTTCGTCGATGGACAAATCCGTCGATCCTTGCGTGGATCTCTACCGTTATTCCTGCGGCGGTTGGCAGACGAAAAACCCGATCCCGCCTGATCAGACTTCATGGTCGGTTTACGCCAAGCTCTATCAGGACAACCTGATCTTTCTCCACGGCATGCTGGAACAAGCGGCCCAGCGGGATGCGCATCGCAATGCCGTAACCCAGCAGATCGGCGACTTCTACGCGGCCTGCATGGACGAAGCGTTGGTAGAAAAACGTGGACTCGCAGCGATTCAGCAGGAACTCGACGCGATTGCGCAGCTCAAGTCAGCTAAAGAACTTACTCCGCTCCTGGCGCGGCTGCAGTTGATCTACTACCGGTATTCCTACAACGGTTCCTTGCTTTTTTCGGCTGGCTCGACGCAAGACCCGGACGATTCCGAGCGTCTAATCGCTGACGTGGATCAGGGCGGCCTCGCCATGCCCGATCGCGACTACTACATTAAAGACGACGCCAAGTCGAAAGAAACGCGCGAGCGTTACCTTCAACATGTGCAGCGAGTGTTCGCGCTTATCGGCGACAGCCCGGCTGCCGCTAAGCAGAACGCTCAGACCGTCTTGCGTCTGGAAACGGCCATGGCCAAGGCTTCGCTCACTCGGGTCGAGCGCCGCGATCCTCACAAGCTGGTCCATAAAATGAAGGTCGCCGATCTCATCCAGCTTGCTCCCAACTTTGACTGGCTGGCTTACTACCACGAGACGCAATATCCGGAGTTTGCCATTCTCAACGTCGAGGCGCCTGAGTTTATCAAGGAACTCAACGCGCTCTTGTCTTCGGAATCGATCGACAGCTGGAAATCCTACTTGCGCTTCCATGTGGCCGACACGTCTTCCCCGTACCTTTCTTCGAAATTCGTCGAGGAAAACTTCGACTTCTACCGCAAGTACTTGCGGGGCGCGAAAGAGATGCAGCCGCGCTGGGAACGCTGCGTGCAGTACGTCAACTATGACTTGGGCGAGGCACTGGGCCAGGTGTATGTGGCCAAAGTCTTCTCCCCCGAACTCAAGCAGAGCACGCTCGATATGGTGCGGCGCATCGAAGACGCCATGGGCGCGCGCATCAAGGCGCTCGACTGGATGAGCCCGGAAACCAAACAGCAGGCGCTGACGAAGCTGGCGGGAATCCGCAACAAGATCGGCTATCCCGATCATTGGCGCGACTACAGCTCAGTGAAGATCGTGCGCGACGATTTTGCCGGTAACGTCGAGCGCGCACATCAGTTCGAGAGCCACCGCGAGATCAACAAAATCGGCAAACCCGTCGACCACGGCGAATGGGACATTTCCGCTCCCACCGTGGATGCCTACTTCAATCCGCAGATGAACGACATCAACTTTCCCGCCGGCGTGCTGCAGCCGCCCCTCTACGATCCGAAAATGGATGACGCTCCCAACTATGGAGACACCGGGGGCACCATCGGTCACGAACTCACCCACGGCTTCGACGACGAGGGCAGCCAATTTGACGCCAAGGGGAATCTGAAGAATTGGTGGACCAAAGAAGACCGGGAGAAGTTCGACGCCCGCACTAAATGCGTGGAGGATCAATATTCAGGATATGTCGCGGTGGACGATGTTCACATCAACGGCAAGCTGACCCTGGGCGAAAACGTCGCCGATCTGGGTGGCGAGATTCTTGCTTACGTCGCGTGGAAGGATGGGACCAGAGACAAGAAGCTTCAGCCCATCGACGGCCTGACCCCGGAGCAGCGCTTCTTCGTAGGATTCGCGCAGTGGGACTGCTCCAATGAACGTCCCGAAGACTTGCGCATGCGCGCCATGACCGACGAACATTCGCCCGCGCGCTACCGCATCAACGGAGTCGTGGTAAACATGCCTGAGTTCGCGGAGGCATTCTCCTGCAAACCAAGCCAGCCGATGGTGAAACCCGTCGCCGATGTGTGCAAGGTTTGGTAGCGGTGGTTCGTATGCCGCGCCGTTGAAACGCGCCTTAATCTGGATCTTGTATAGTTGGCGGCTCGAAAGATAGTGGACCAAGGTCGAGAGAACTATTCGATCAACCGCTGAAAGGCAACTTGTGGCGCCGCTTTCAAAGTCACAAATGGAAATCTCGGACCTGTTTTCTTTGACCGAGGAGGTCATCATGCGTTTCACCTTCCGCAGTCCTCAGACGTTCGCCTCATTCAATGCAACGCTCTTACTCGTGGTCCTTTTGATTTTCGCGCCCTTGATGAAAGGCGACTCAACCAGCGCTCCCATGCTGCTGCGCAAACCGGCGGTGAGCCGGACCCAGATTGCCTTCAGTTATGGCGGAGACCTGTGGATCGTTGACCGCACCGGCGGCGAGGCTCGACGCCTGACCAGCGATGTTGGGATTGAGACTGACCCATACTTTGCGCCCGATGGCTCGCTCATTGCCTTCACCGGAGAGTACGACGGAAACGAGGACGTGTATGTCATTCCCGCGGCCGGGGGTATTCCCAGGCGACTGACGGCACATCCCGGTCGAGACCAGGTGGTGGGTTGGACGCCCGATGGTAAGTGCATCTTGTTTCGCTCGCAGCGGAACAGTTATTCACGCTTTAACCGCCTGTTCATAGTTAGCGTCGAAGTAGTCCTTCCTGTAGAACTGCCCCTGCCCATGGCGGAAGAGGGCTCCTATTCGCCGGACGGCACGCATCTGGCATACGTACCATTTACAAATTTCAAAGAAGCTTGGGAATCGCAGCGCGGTCTGAAGCACTACCGCGGCGGCACCGCCTCCCCGGTCTGGATCGCCAATCTATCCGATTCTAGTGTCGAGAAGATCCCGCGCAAGGATTCGAACGATTCGACCCCGATGTGGCTCGGCAACCACATCTACTTTCTATCTGACCGCAATGGTCTGGTTAACCTGTTCGTGTATGACACCACCACCAGGCAGGTGACCGAGGCGATACGCAGCAACGGCACTGACATCAAATCCGCGTCGTCGGGGCCGGACGCCATCGTTTACGAGCAGTTCGGCTCCATTCACCTCTTCGATCCGGCCAGCGGCACCGAGCACGCAGTCGCAATCCACGTAACCGGCGACTTTCCCGCAGTGCGAGGACATTTCGTCAAAGTTGCCACTCAAATCCAGAACGCAAATATTTCGCCCACGGGAGCGCGCGCGGTTTTTGAGGCGCATGGCGAAATCCTCACCGTTCCAGCGGAGCACGGCGATATTCGTAATCTCACGAATTCGCCGGCGGTTGCCGACCGCGATCCGGCATGGTCGCCCGACGGAAAGTGGATCGCGTACTTTTCCGACGAGTCGGGCGAGTACGCGCTGCACCTGCGTTCCCAGGACGGTCTCAGCGACATCCGGAAAATAAAGCTGGGCACTCCGCCGACGTTTTACTACTCGCCCGTATGGTCCCCCGATAGCAAGAAGATCGTCTATAGCGACAAGCGGCTGAAGCTCTGGTATCTGGAGATCGAAGGAGGAAAGCCGCTCTCGGTTGACACCAACCCGTACGACAGCGGACCGGGTTTAGGATTCGATCCGGTTTGGTCGCCCGACAGCCGGTGGATCGCCTACACGCGGCAGGTCACCAGCGGGATGCACGCCGTTTTCATTTATGGGCTCGAAGGACAGGCGGCGCATCAGGTAACCGATGGCATGAGTGATGCCGCTTTTGCCGCGTTCGACCGCAACGGAAGATACCTGTACTTCACCGCCAGCACCGATGTTGGGCCTGTCCTGGCCAGCAGCATGGCTGGCTTCAAGATCCCTGTGACACGCAGTGGGTACGTCATTGTTCTGAGCAAGGATCTGAAGTCGCCACTTGCTCCCCAGAGCGACGAAGAAAAAATGCAGGCCGACAAGTCCGCGACCGCCGAGAAGCAGAAAACGCCCCCTGAAGTGGAGGAGTGCTCACCCGACGCGCAGGCAAAAGTGGATGAAGCGTCAAAGGAAAGCGCGGGCAGAAATAGCGATAAAGACAAAGATAAAGATTCGGCCGCCAAGAAAGTGGATAGCAAGTCGAAGGAGCCTCCGCTCGTGCGCATCGATTTCGACAACATCGATCAGCGTATCCTGGCCCTGCCCTTCCCTACACGAAACTACGGCGGTATGATCGCCGGCAAGACTCACGTCTTATTCCTGCTCGAAGGACCGGCGGTTGACGACGGCGGGGGAAACGGCGGCCAGATCGTCCACAAGTTCGACCTGTGCACCCGCAAGACCGACAAACTGCTCGACAACATTGGAAATTTCTTTGTTTCGGCGAATGGGGAAAAGGCCCTCTATGAGCAGTTGCGGGAGCCCAAGCCGAGGGACGGCGGCAACGGAGAGCGTCCCCATGGCACGTGGTCCATCAAAGCAATCGATGCCTTGGGCAAACCAGCGGAGCCCAACAAGCCCGATGGTTCGCTGAAACTCGATGCCATGGAGGTGGAAGTCGATCCGCGTGCCGAATGGCAACAAATGTACCGCGAAGTGTGGCGGATTGAGCGTGACTTCTTTTACGATCCTAACCTGCACGGTGCCGATCTCAAGGCGCTGATGGCCGCCTATCAGCCGTACGTTGACAACGTGATGAGCCGTCCCGATCTTAATTACATCTTCGCCGACATGCTGGGCGAGATCACGGCACAGCACATCTATGTTTTCGGTGGCGACAGGCCCGAGGTGAAGCACGTCAGTGGCGGACTGCTCGGCGCGGACTACACCATCGAGAACGATCGCTACCGCTTTGCGCACGTGTACTACGGCGAAAACTGGAATCCCGATCTGCGCGCTCCGCTGACTGAACCGGGCGTGAATGTGAAGGAAGGTGAGTACCTGCTGGCGGTCAATGGTCGCGAAGTGCATGGCCGAGACGAGATTTTCAGCTTTTTCCAGGAGACCGCGGGCAAAGCAGTTCAGCTGAAGGTGGGACCTGACGCTAGCGGCAAAGGGGCGCGTAACGTCACGGTTGTACCGATCGCTAACGAACGCTCACTGCGGCTGCATGCCTGGATGGAGGCCAATCGAAGAAAGGTTGAGCAACTGAGCAACGGCCGCCTCGCCTACGTCTACCTGCCGGACACTGCCCAGAACGGCTTCACCAATTTCAACCGCTACTACTTTGCACAGTCCGATAAACAAGGTGCGGTAATCGACGAGCGCTTCAACGGGGGCGGTTGGCTTGCCGACTACATCGTGGACTGGCTCAAGCGGCCACTGCTCGCGGCGGCCATGACCCGCGACGGGAAAGATGAGTACATCCCGCATTCTATCTTCGGACCCAAGGTGATGTTAATCAATGAGTACGCTGGTTCCGGGGGTGACGCCCTGCCCTGGATGTTCAAACGTCTGGGCACCGGCCCGCTGATCGGCACCCGCACTTGGGGTGGGTTGATCGGCATCGGAGGCTATCCCGCGCTCATGGACGGCGGCACAGTCACGGCCCCGCGCTTTGGACTCTACAATCCGGAGACCGGGGAGTTCGACGTCGAGAACAAAGGCGTGCCACCGGATATCGAGGTCGAATTCGATCCCGCTGCCTGGCGGCAAGGAAACGATCCGCAGCTGGAAAAAGCGGTTTCCGTTACCCTTGACGACCTGAAACAGCATCCGGTCCCGGAGATCAAGCGGCCGAAATATCCCGTCTACCACTGGAGGGCGGCTCGCACCGCGGCCGACACACCGGAAAAACCGGTGGGACAGAACTAGGCTGAATCTCGACGTTCGCGCCGGTCCTGTCCGGCGCGGGCGTCGTCAACAGCGACGGGAAAGTGCCGCTCTCGTTTTCTTCCAAGCTGGTCTATCGGTCTATCGCCGTGCCGAGATTCTGTTGAGCCTGCTCGTGCCTGAGGGGTCCGCGCGAATCACTTCCGGCTTGGCCGTCATTTGCCCGCGGTCAGGCTCTCCCCCGAAAACGGATGATTTCCCGCCGATCGCGTTTTGATGGTTTGCCTGCGGGTAACTCTTCGAACTGCTTCATCGCCTTACGCTCCGCTGCCAGCTTCTGGCGCAGTTCCTGGCTCGCCTCCGTCTCGCGGTAGAGCGTTTGCGCAACCGAAGCTGGGCCGCGCACGTTGCTGAGAAGCAGGACTTCGACCTGAAAGTCGCCGCTCTCGTTTGCCACTCGCAACACGTCTCCAATCCGAACCTCGCGCGCAGCCTTGGCGGGCTGCTGGTTGGATTGAATCCTGCCAAGTTCACAGGCTCGCGCGGCCAATGCTCGCGTCTTGAAGAATCTGGCGGCCCAGAGCCACTTGTCCATTCTTACGCTCGTCATGATCTATTTTCCTATGCGTGCGGGATTGTCGAGCGTGTAGAAGAATACCGAGTCTCCCCCTAATTCACACGCTGGTTCACACGCTTGGTTTTGCGCGGGGCTGAGTCAGCTGGCGAAACAATGGCGCACCCCAGGTTCCCATCGCGAGCAACGCCCCAAATAACACTATGACATCAATGCTCTCCCGACCCTGCCGCGACCAGTACGCCGCTGCATCCAGGTTCAGCCAAAGTGCAAATTCGTCAAGCGTCAGTGCCGCGCCAATTCCGTAAGTCAGCGCCAGCAAACGGCTGAGAAGAATCGAAGGCGAGCAGTCGCTCGTTCCCACTTCCGCAAGGTCTGCGTAGCCAGAGCTGAGCAGGAGAAAAATCCCCCAAACCAAGTGGTGGATGTGCCGCCCACCCATCTCAACATAGCCGAATGGTCCAATGTGGTGAGTGATCGAGGCCACTAACAGCCGCACCGCCAGAAACGTAATAAAAAACCTGACCGAAGCAAGGAATAGCCGTCTGTGCGGCCGGTCCGGAATCTTCTGATGGATCAGCAGACCGAGCGTTGTCAAGTGCAGCAAAAGAAGGATCAGGGCAGTTAATACGCTGACAAAGATCAGCAGAATCCAGGATCCGGAAATATGCATAGGTAAGTATTATCTATAAAGACTTAGTCATTGGTGCGGTAGTAGCGGCGCCGCTGGCTTGCTATGATGACAGCTCCTATGGTCGCGCCTTTGGCCAGTGTCGCAGAGCGCAGGGACTACGGCAAATCCCGCCGGCAGGTTCTCCACAGTGTTGACCAATGTTACTGGAAGCCGCCGAGAAACCGGCCCGATCCGGTCGAACTGCTGATCAGTGCCAGCCGCGACCGGATGCTAAAACTTTTGCCCATCAAGTGGGCACGCATGGCCGCTTCGCCCTTCGGCTTTTTCCGCGGCGCGGTGCCGCTGATGGCGGCCGATTTGGCCTCGCTCCCGACCTCCGGCATCACCGTCCAAATTTGCGGTGATGCGCACCTGCGCAATCTTGGCGCCTTCGCCTCGCCCACCGGAGCTTTGGTGTTTGATATTAATGACTTCGATGAAACCATGCCCGGGCCGTGGGAGTGGGATGTCAAGCGACTGGCCACCAGTCTCGTGCTCAGTGGCCGCGAAGCCGGCCAATCCGACGGCGCATGCAAGGAGGCCGTCAAGAACTTCGTGGCTGAATATCGCATGTCGGTTCACCACTGCTCGGGGCTGACGGTACTGGGCATTGCGCGCTACAGCGTGTTCCGGCACATGGACGCGGGACCACTTCCAGAACTGCTCAAGAAGGCTAAGCGTGCCACGCCGGAGCACACTCTCGAGAAGCTCACCCAGAGCCGCAAGGACGCGCGGTGTTTCAAAGAGGAAAAGCCGCTTCTGACGAGGGTTTCCAGCAAAACTCGCCGCGCCGTGCTGACTGCGCTGGAGAGCTATCGCGACACGCTTTCGTCCGAGCGGCGACACTTCTTCGAACGCTACCAGCCCGTGGACGTCGCCTTTAAGGTTGTAGGGACGGGCAGCGTTGGCACGCACGACTATGTCATCCTCTGCTTTGGCAACGGGAGCGAAGACCCGTTTTTCTTGCAGATGAAGGAAGAGCCGCCTTCCGCTTACGCGCGATATCTCAAGGCTCAGGTCCCGACCAACCAGGGAGAGCGCGTCGTACAGGGACAGCGGCTGATGCAAGCGCAGTCCGACATTTTTCTTGGTTGGACCAGTATAGACGGACGCGACTATCTGGTGCGCCAACTCGCCGATCACAAGGCCGTCATCGACGCCGGAGATCTCCAAGGCCCCGTTTTGATCGCATACGCCAAGATGTGCGGCGAGGTTCTGGGCAAGGGACACGCGCGCTCAGGTGACGCCTGCGTGTTGGATGGCTATTGCGGTGATGCCGAGAAACTCGGCAACGCCATAGCCGAATTCGCCGTCGCCTATGCCGACCAGAGCACGGCCGATTACAAGCGGTTCACCAGCGCAGTGAGGAAGGGGCGACTCGCAATCGCGAAAGGACTGTGCTGACGATCGGACCGCTCGGCACGATCTCTTGGCCTTATGGCCGGAATTCGCCCAAATGAAAGCCGACGATGGAAGGCAGTTCTCAATATGACCCTACCTATTGTTGTGCCGAATCTTTCGTCAAGGCCCTTTCGTCTCATGGTGGAACGCACAAGCGAGTTGCCGCCTGATGTGCTATTTCGTGCCTGGACAGAACAATTCGATTTCCACGAGGCGGTCACGCTCGAGCCTGAGGAATCGCCCGTAGTGAGGATGGCGTTGCCCCTCGTGACGAGTCTCGAAAAAGCCGCTGGTTTGCCGCCCCGGGAACGGTTTTGATGAAGGCTGAGGTCAATGCCGTTTTCTCACCTGGCTCACCGGCGTACCGGGCACCAAGGGCTACGAGACGGTGGTCACTGTTGAACTCACTCCTAAAGGCGAGGGCACGCACCTCCGTCTCAGTCACGCTGGATTTCCAGATGAGGAGACGAAAAGCAGGCACGAACAGGCGTGGCCGGTTGTTCTGGCTCACCTTGAACAGCAAATGAGGGTGTCGCAGAAAGGATCATGAACTCGAAGAATGCCTATTGTCCGGGATGGCAACCACCGGCCGCAACTGTCCCGTGCCCGGGTGCAGACAATGGCGCGCGTTGGGATTTTTCTTCGTACATGTTCCGGTCGGCGAGATCAAGCATCTCGTCAAGCGTCTGACCGTTGGTAAATTCCGCCATGCCAATACTGAGGCTCACCGTAAAGTCACCAAGATTGCTCGATTGATTCCAGTCGTTCAGGAAAGCGTGAATCCGGTTCACTACGATGGCGGCGCCGGCGGCGTCGG
>JBEKFN010000020.1:0-21458 GCA_050013295.1 Terriglobales bacterium | reverse complement strand
CCCATCCCGCCGCCGAGACTCATCTCACGCATGACGATGTTCGACTTTCCCCAGGAACTGGAAAGGGTGGCGGAGAGCGCGCGCGGCAGGACAATGCGTTCGTAGCGGCGCTGGCGGACCCAAGGACATCCCGGACCGGAATCAAGCGGAGCGATGGCAAGTTCGCCGGATTCGAGGCCGCTTTCGACAAGAGCCTGGGTACCGTGGCGGGGATCGATCTTCGAGAGCGCCTGAATGGCTGCGATTCTCAATTCGCGGTGCTGGCTATAACCGAAAAATTTCTTGTCGTCAACGATGGCGCGCAGAACCGGGACGGCCTCGCTCTCGCGCAAACGGCCGAGTGATTCGATGGCTTTCAGTTGGACGAACGGTGGACGATTCTGAGCTTCGCCGGCGGCGGCCAGCGCGATCAGGCTGGAACTGGCGCTCTTGTCCTGGCTCATGCCGATCTCGTCAATGGCCTCGGGCAAGATGTGGGCGTCGAGCAGTTCGAGCAGTTCGAGCAGGGTGCGTCCGCGGTCGGGCGCGGCGCCGAAGGCGATCTGGCGAACGATGACGTCCTGATAGAAGCGGTTGAACTCGCTCATGCGGGTGGGCAGCAACTCCAGCAGCGTGGTCGTCGCGAGGCGGCTCAACAGGCCGACGGTTGAGGCAGCCTGGCGGGGCTGGCCGGTGCGCAGAATGTCGCGCAGATCGTCGATGCCAGGTTGTCCGAGTTCGTCCACGAGTTCGACAATGCGATCGCATTCGACGCGTTTCTGGGCGCGGAAGAAGCGGTCGGCAAGGTGTTCGATGGAACTTCTGGGAAGCTGCTGCAGGACGTTGATTAAATCCTCGGGCGCCTGATCGGCGTTGATGGCTTCTTCGATCATCTCAGGCAGGCGATTTTCGATGCCGACGCGGGAGCGGAGATCCTGCACCAGGTTGGGGCGTTGCCGGGCTATATCCTCGAACGAGTGGCAGAGTTCGGCGACGGCTTTGTACTTTTTGCGGGCGCAGGCCTCCTGCCCGAAGCGCGCGAAGGCGGCGCTCAGCAGGCTCTGGATCTCGGGATCGGTTTCCTTGCCCAGTTTCTCGCCGATCAGGGCGAGGGCATTGGGCATGACTTCATCCGGCGCGGTGGCATAGAGGTCGGCGAGTTGAGCCAGTCCGCTGGCGGTTCTGCGCCGAGGCTCGGCATCCTTGGCGTCGATGCCACCGCAGTAATTGGAAAGAATATTAGCGGCGACCTTATTGTCGTCGCGTTCAAAAAGGATTTCGACGAACTGGCGAATGTTGCGGGGCGGCACGCACGCGGCTTCGTCGGAGAGCAAAACGCTTTTCTTGCCGGCTTCCGGAATCTCGGCCCAGAACATCCGGTCGAGAATGTCGGCATGGGACTCAATCAAAATGCCGGCCTTGGACATCTTATCTTCCTGGACGCGCAGAATCTGGCGAAGCGTGTCCATCTGCCGGCTCATGTGGTCCATCATGTCGTGGACGGCATTGACCTTGACTTCCCCCCGCTGGTAGCGGTCGAGAGCGAACTTGATGGCCATGCTTTCGGCCGCCTTCATCAGTAGCGGTGTGTCATTGCTTTCGTTCGCCACGTTCTGAGAAGCCTGCGCCGCCAGACCTTCGAGCAACTGGGCGAGATTCAGCTTGGCACCGTCGGGCGCCTTGCCCAGTTCGACCCGGAGATTTTCCTGAGAACCGTTCGGATCCTGCATCGCCTGGCCAAAATGAGTGAGCAGGCGAATCGTCTGGATGACTTCCTCTTCCTGCAAGGGAACGACGCCGCCAGTCCATGCTCCGCCGGAACCCGATCCACCAGCGCCCGTGAAGCCGGGAATAGGGATGGTTGGGACGCTGCCAAGGGGCGGGCTGCCGGGCGCACCGGCGCCGGCGCTCGCTCCCTGGGCGGCGGCAATTAACTGCAATAGTTTCTGAGGGTCATTGAGCCACTGCTTGGCCTCGGGACCGAGGGCTTGGACGGCGAGTTGTGCCGCCATGGAATACTCACCGGTTACAGGATCGGCGGCCACGAACTTGACTTCGTTGATGCGGATCGAGGAATCCTTGTTATCGCCGAGCGTTTCCTTGAGCTGCTTGGCGAAGTCCTGCGCTTTGGAGGCGCCCATGGCAAAAGCCCGGACCAGCCGGGTAAAGTCCTCGAGCGTGACCTTGTTCGAAAACAGGATGCTGGAGAGTCCCGCGGTGTTCAGCAACTGTGCGAAACTGCGCTCGGCCTGTCCGGCTTCGAGCGGGATACCATCGAGAAGAAGTTTGTTGTCGGCGACGCCGAGTAGAAAACCAGTATCGCCGCTTTTGGGCAGCGCCTGCTGGAGTTCGCTCCAGGCGGTCTCGAACTGGCCCTCGGTGCGCTTGTGGGTCACTCCGTAGAGCCGGGTGTACTTAATCAAAATATTAAGGCTGTGGAGGAAAGACCGAGCCGACGCACTGCGGCCAGCTTCGGTTTGGGCGGCGGTAGCGATAGCAGCCTCCTCTGGGTGTTGGGATGTTCGCAATAAGATTAAACGGGAAAGTGGGCTGATGCACGATTACGGAAGTAATTGAAGAGCGTGCGCACGACTGTACGGAGGGACAGGTCCTTTCGGCTGCGGCGCGCTACACTGGTGGCGCGGCCGCAGTTTTTGGGTAGGGCACGGCTTCAGCCGTGCCGTTCAGGGCCCGGAAAAATGTGGGCTTTAGCCCCTGAGGGCCAGCACTCAGTTGTGAAGCCTTCGAGATCTGGGCACATTACACAGGAGCCGCGTCTCTACGGGAAAGTCTGATGAAGATCGGCGTGCTTTTTTTTGGAGTATTAAAGGACGTGGTAGGACGATCGGGCGAGACGGTTGATCTGCCGGAAGGGGCGCGGGTGCGGGAAGTACTCTTCTATTATGCGCGAGAGGTTCCGCGGTTTGAAGCGATGGCGCCATCGCTGGCGATTTCGGTGAATCAGGAATATTCGGGAGCCGACCGGGTGCTGCGAGAGGGCGATGAAGTGGGGCTCTTGCCACCGGTGAGCGGCGGGTCGGCGGAAGACCGCGAAGTGTGCGGCGAAGTCCGGATCGTCCGCGAGCGGATCGATACGGAGTCTGTGGTCGCGCGCTTGAAGCGGCCAGCGGATGGTGGGGCGGTGATTTTCGACGGCGTGGTGCGGGACAACACGCGTGGGCGGCGCACGCTCTATCTGGACTATGAAGCCTATGAAGCGATGGCCCTGAAACAGATGGAATCTCTGGCGGCGGAGGCGCGGGCGCGTTTTGCGGTGCGAGCCGCGTCGATCGTCCACCGCTTGGGGCGGTTGGAGATTGGCGAGACCAGCGTGCTGATCGTGGTGGCCGCGGCGCATCGGGACGCGGCCTTTGAAGCCTGCCGGTGGATCATTGACACGCTCAAGAAGACGGTGCCGATCTGGAAGAAAGAATACTTTGAAGATGGAGCAGTGTGGGCCGACGGTGAGGCGTTTCCCGCAGAAATTCGACGGCCCTGAGACACAGGTATTGCAGCTTGCATCCAAATGACTGACTCTCAAATGAAGCGAATCCAAAGCAAGCTGCGAGCTTCGAGCTACGAGCTTCGAGCAAACGGCGTGAGGGTTAGCTCGTGGCTCGTAGCACGTGGCTCGCAGCACGTGGCTCGCTTCATCGTTTGCGTCTTGTTCCTTTGCATCAGCGCCGGGTTGCTGGCGGAGGAGCCGGAAACCACGATCAAGGTCGACGTGAAGCTGGTCAACGTGTTCGTGACGGTGACAGACGGGCGCGGAGCTCCGGTGGCGAACCTGCAGAAAGAAAATTTTGTACTGAAAGAAGATGGCAAAGAGCAGAAGATCGCGATCTTCAGCCGGGAATCGGCGCTGCCGCTCTCGATTGTGCTGGCGGTGGATACGAGCCTGAGCACAAGAAAAGATCTGCCGCTGGAGCTGATCTCGGCGCGCAAGTTTGCACACGCGATTGTGCGGCCGCAGGACGGACTGGCGGTGTACAAGTTCAGCGAAGAAGTGAGCCTAATGGTGCCCTTCACATCCGATTTGAAAAAGATCGACGCCGGAATCGACCGGGTGCGCAATGGCTCGGCGACGGCGCTTTACGACGCGATTTTTCTGGGATCGCAGGCCCTGAGCCGGCGGCAGGGAAGAAAAGTGATGGTCGTGATCACCGATGGCGGAGACACAATGAGCCAGATGAACTACAAGGAAGCGCTGCGCGCAGCCCAGGAGGCGGAGGCGATTATTTATAGCATCATCATCGTGCCCATTGAAGCGGACGCGGGACGAGATACGGGCGGCGAGCACGCGCTGATTCAGATTTCAACGGACACGGGCGGGAAGTATTATTACGCCACCTCGCTGTCGCAACTCGACGACGCCTTCCGCCAGATCAGCGACGAACTGCGGACGCAGTATCTGCTGGCATATTATCCGTCGCAGCGCTATTCGAATTCGGAATTCCGCCAATTGCGGGTGGATCTGGCGAATCCGCCCGCGGGCGGTCCTTATCAGCCGCACTATCGCGCGGGGTACTACACCCGGAAGGGGACGTTCTAACCCGACGTTCGCCCGTTCATCCCCAAGCCGTCGATCATGCTCAGCACGCAAGAAAAAGGGGAGCCTTTTTGGCTCCCCTTGTGGGAATGCTGCTATATGGTTAAAAGTTGATCTTGGCGACAAACTGAACGATTCGCGGCCGGTTCACCACGTCGAGGATTGAACTGGATCCGGTCGCTACGTTGATCGCGCCGTAGTTGCCGCTCGATCCACCCGTGAACGCGGAATACGGGCTGTTCGGGCCGGACTGGGGGCTCGCGAAGGCGGGGTGGTTGAAGAGGTTGAAGAAATCAGCCCCGAATACGAAGTTAGTCTTTTCCGTGATTTTCGTAACCTTGTGAACGCTGAAATCCCACTCCTGCTGGAAGAGCCCGCGGAAGCTATTGCGGGGAACATTGCCAACCCCCGCCAAGCCGCTAGTGCAGGCGGGATTTGACACTAGCTTTCCGGCGACTAGGATCAAGACCGGGATTCCCAAGTTGTTGTTTTGGTCGTCCACGCATAAGCCACCAACAACGAAATCGTTTAAGTTCACAAAACCGGCAATTTTGTCAGCCGTGCTCCCCTGGGTTAACACCGACGAGCGCGACGTACCTGGAACGTAGGTGGCAAGGTTGGCGCCCTCGATATCCAGCGAGTCGGAAATTGAGGCGGCGGAAGAGTCCCAGATCGTGAACGGGGTGCCGGATTGGAAGGTCGTAGCGCCCTGGAGCGTCCAGCCGTGCGCCAGCATGCCGAGTCCATGCGCGCTGCCGAAGGGCAGCTCGTAGGAATAGCTGATGGCCAGCCGCTGGGGGCGATCAAAGTCCGAGACCCCGCGGTCGCTGTGGATGTTCAGCAGGCTGCCGAATGGGGTAAGTCCGTTTAACTCATCGCTAATCTCTGAGCCCGACGCATTGTCGAGGGATTTCGACCAGGTATATGCGGCCTGGAAGTAGAGGCCCTTGGCGAACTGATGGATCAGAGTGGCTTGGAGCGAATGGTAAGTAGAGTGGGTGTTGTTTTCCTGCAGGAAGGAGAAGGGGCTTTGCGTGCCAAGGAATTGCGTGAACACGCGCGCATTGACGTTTGCCGAGGTATTGCCAGTGATGGAGACGCTCCCGTTAGGATTCATGACTACGTCCGGCGTTACGGCAGCAGGCGGGGTGAAAGACGGCGACAGAGCCGACGCGGGGATGACGCAGGGAGACACCAGCGTGCAGGTTTGGCCGGCATTCACGGCACGACCTGGGCCAAGCAGGCGATTCCCGGCGGAGCCGACATATCCGAGCTCAACCATCCAGCCGCGAGACACTTCCCGCTGCAAGGTCAGGTTCCACTGCTGAGCATAGGGCGTTTTGAAGTTGCGCACGGGGAAGAAGAAGAACTGTGAGTTGGGCGCGTTACCCGAATTGCCGTTTGTGTTGTCAAATAACGGTGCGCCGGCTACGGGATCAAACCCGCTCAATCTTGGGAACCCTGAGGGGATGCCGAAAGCTGATGGTCCCAATGTATTGCCGTTCGGTCCCGGCGTTAATGCCAGCGGGAAATCCGAGTTGGGCAGGAGCTGCGGGAACGGGTTCGCCGGCGTAACCGATCCAGGAGTTGCCGCGAACGTGACGTTGAATGGAGGTCCGCCAGCCGACTGCAATTGCGGCTGGTTGGATTCGCGTTCGTAATAGATGCCATAACCGCCCCGGAGTGACGTCTTGTGATCGCCGAATACATCCCAGGCAAAACCGATGCGAGGGGCGAAGTTCTTGTCGCTGAAACAATTGATTTCCGTGCAATCGCTTACGCCAGGCGTACCAAAGCCGCCGGGAGCGCCGGATGGATGAATATACTGCAAGGGCGGAGCCGGGAATCCGCCTGAACTACAGCCGGTGTTGCCGCAGTTGCCGATGCCTCCCAGGTTGGTAAGGTAGTTGCCATTGACATGCGCCGTATCGATGCCATCCCAACGCACACCCAGGTTGAGAGTCACGCGGGAAGTGACCTTCCAGTCGTCCTGCAGGTAGGCTGCTGCATCCGTGGCACGGAAGTAAAAGGTGTCCAATCCGGCTTCGCCCGCGGTGGAAGTGATATTGCCCAGCAGAAAATTCTGAAAGCCGTTAGTGTCCGGAAATGCCCCGTTGGTATTGTATGTCACCACCCCCCGCTTCTCATAATGGTTGAAGCGGTTGAGTTGCCAGCGGTCGATCTCGCCGCCAACGCGCAGGGTGTGTCTACCCAGGGACTTCGAGAAATCGTCGCCCCAGACAAAGGTGTTGTCCCGAGTGCCACGATTATCGTTGGCTCCAACCCCGATGGAGAATCCACCACCCGTGATATTGGGCTGCCATGCGCCCGGGAAATTAGCCGCATTGGGACGGGTCGAATCGATATCGGACAGCGCAACCGGCTCCGACGGGAGATTAGCGAAATTGTATCGAGAATAGCCGAAGCGAAAGTCATTCACCGTGGTCGCGGAGAAGACGTGTGTGAACCCAACCTTGGCGAAACGACCGCTAAGCGGGCTGTTTTCGGCGAACGGAAGAGTGGCTGCTTCTCCAAAGGGTCTAACGGCAGTGGAATCGTCGAAAAACCAGCGCGCCGTAAGCGTGTCCTTCGAGCCAATTTTCTTATCCGTTGTGACCGTGAACTGATTATCGTGGAAGATGCCCAGCGAGGCACGAACCAACGGGGCTAAGGTCGTTACACCGCCAACCACGCCCGGGGTGCCGGGCAGCGAGGGAATGCAGTGTGTCCCGTCATTGAATCCCGGACACTTGGATGCCGGAAGGTTCAGCCAAGCCAGGGCGACCGGATCGATTGACGAAACTCCGAATGCGCTCTCCAGGCTGGCAGCCGAGCGGTCCGTTGGCAACACAGGGATTTGTGCGTTAATAGTTGTGCCCGTAGCAATTGCGGAGGCTTCCCGCACTCCCGAGTAGTTGCCGAAGAAGAAGAAGTTCTTGATGAAAGGCACAGGACCGCCGATAGAGGCTCCGTAAGCGTTCTGACGCAGGACCGGGGCGGTGTTCGACTCTCCCGACCCTAACTGGGATTGCTTTAGGAAATAGTCGTTGGCATCCAGCACGGGATTGCGAAAGAATTCAAAGCCATCCCCGTGGTATTTGTCCGTTCCCGACCTTAAGTTAACCTGCATGTTTCCGCCGCCATTGCGGCCCTGCGAAGCGTCGTAGAGCGAAGTTTGAGTCTTGAACTCCTCGACGACATCGGGGTTGGGTAGGTTAACGTTGTCAAATTGCGGCAAGCTAACGTCGTTGGCGTTGATCCCCTCCAGTTCATAGTTGTTGTTCACCGGGCGCTGGCCATTGACGATGATCGTCGTCTGACCCCGGCCTAGAGCGGTGGTATCGGAAAACTCGCTGTTAGTGCCCGCCGAAAGCGCCAGCAGGCCGAGAAAGTTACGCGTGGCCATCGGCATCTCCCGGAGTACTTCGCCGCTAATCGCTTCGCCAGTTGTCGCGTTGGTCACTTCCACGGGAGCGGTGGCGCCCGTGACGATGACCTCGGTGGCAGTTGTACCAACTCTCATTCGAACGGATATAGAACTGGTTTCCGACACTCTGACGGCAATGCCAGGGGCGCTCGTCTTATTAAAACCAGCAGCGGTAACCTCGACCCGATAGGTGCCTATCGGCAGCAGCGTGGCGGTGAAGGTGCCCTGAGAGCCAGTGGTGATCGTCCGTTCTGTGACGCCCGTTTCCTGGTTAGTGATGGTGACTTCAGCCTTGGCAATCACGGCACCAGTGGGATCGGTGACCGTTCCCGTGATTTCACCACGGGCGCCACCTTGGGCAAATGCGGCCACGGTGAACAGCAACAGCAACGAGACCATAGCGATGAAATATGCTTTTCTCATCTGACCACCCTTTCTTTCTTTTGTGCTCTCAACTCTTTTCATAAAGGAAACCTCCACGGAAAAGCTCGTACTGCCTAGGGATCCGCGACGCGGAAACCCTGACGAAAGATGGGACCGGGAATACGAAGCAAGCAACAATTCGCATTTGTTGAACCAAACTCCAGTCCCCTATTTTTCAAATACTTACGAGTGTAGCAGTGCTATATGTATGAATAATGGAAGATTGAAAACGCACCGCCTACCAAATTGCGTACATCATCACTACCGCCAGATCACATCACTGATTCGGGCCATCATTGCCGGATCATCATTGGCTGACACCTTGCAGCGTGCCCTGTTCGGCACTCACTTGCACCGTTGCACCGTTTCCGCTTGCACTTCGACGATCTGGCCCGGCTTCGCCGATCTGCAGTTTCAGGTTGCCAGTAGTTTCAGGTTGCCAGTCGCGGTTTTCCCACCTCAACTCTCTAAGGTCGCTTTCGTCCTCCAGAAAAACGCACACATCGCCCCGTGGAAGTGTCTGCATCTAGTAGACTGTGCTATTCGATTTCAGTCGAAAATCATTGCATGTGATTTGTCATCCTGAGCGAAGCGAAGGATCTGCTGTTCGCCGCAAAGAACAGGTCCTTCCGCTTCGCTGCGCTCAGGGTCAGGATGACAAATCAGAAGCTCTGCCCTAGGAGAGTGGCATTTTGTTCGATTGCTCTGGCTTTCATCGTCGTGGTTATCTGCCCATTAGCCTATTGCTCGTCGTTTCGCTCACTGCCGCGTTCACGGTTTCGTTGTGGGCGCAGGAAATAACCGAAGAAAATCCGACCGCTGCCACTATTCAAGGTACGGTGCGGGATGACGCCGGCAACCTCGTGGAAGGGGCGCGTGTTCTCTACCGCTCGCAGGCCACCGAGACCAAGGGAGTGACGCGCACTGGCAATGACGGGAAGTATGTTTCCGAGGTGCTGCCGCCGGGCCCTTATGTGGTGCGGGTGGAAGGCCGGGACATGGCACCGGCCGAGAGCACTGTGAATGTGGTGTTGGGGGCTGCGGTCACTGCGGATTTCAAGCTGGAATGGATCAATCCGGGGCCCTTGCGGCTGGAGAGCAAGTTCGATGGCGATGCCAGCGACAGGCTCCCGATTGACGGGCGCAACTATCTGCATGCGGGCGAGTTCGAGCCGGGCGTGCAGGCGGTGGATGGAGGGATTCTCGATCCGGGCAAGAGCGGCTTCCAATCGCTTTCGATCGACAGCCAACTGGGACGAACCACGCACTACGACATGGATGAAGTCGAGGTGATGGATGAGACCAAGGGCGCGGCCACGATGAACCTGCCGGCGGAGGCGGTGCGGGAAGTGATCGTCTCGCGGGTCACGCCAGAGGTGTTTCAGTCGCTGAACGCCGCCGGCGCGGTGCGGGTTTCAACGCGCTCGGGCGGAGATGAATGGCACGGCAATCTGTTTGGAGGTCTCGAAGACAAGATTCTCGGCTTGGCGGGCTTTCCGTCCGGCAGTGACTATAGCCGCCAGCAGTATGGATTTGGCGGCGGCGGCGCGCTGATCAAGGACAAGGCATTTCTATTCATCGGCGGGGAACGCACCAAGCAGGATGGTTTTTTGCCGACCGTGTTCGGATTCCCAGCTCCTAACCAGATCAGCCTGCGCGACGCCTATTTTCGCGAGAACATGCTGACGGCGCGGGCGGATTATAACCTCAGCGACAACATGAAGTGGTTTGTGCGGTTCAGCTACGACAACGCCAACCAGATCGGGCCGCCGGAGAGCCAGTCGAATTTTCGCAATCAGTTGAATGTTCCGGCTGCGGTTTCTGGACTGGATTGGAACCGGGGACGGTTCGTGAACAGCGCCCGCTTCGGCTATCAGAAGATGGTGAACGCGATCGCTCCCGACCTGATCGACTCGGCGCCGGCGCCTTTCCACATGCAGATTGGATCGTATGCGCTGGGGCCGAGCGTGGCGGGTCCGCGGCAGACGATTCAACGCGACCTTTTCGGGCGCTACGACAGCAGCACGATTTATAAGGTTCACACCATACGGTTCGGGGGAGCGATTCACCGCATCGCGCAGGGAGATTTTTACGCGCCGGGGAATTACGGGCCGTCGGTGACCAGTTCGAACGGGATGGACGTGATCAATGCCATCAATAGCAACTCGAGCTTGGTGCCGATTATCCCGGGCGATCCGCGCGGAGCTGCGGATAATCCGCTGAACTATCCGGTGGGCACGGTCACGATTTTCAACGGCCTCGGAAATTTCAGTGAGAACTCGGCATTCAACCGGCCGACGGGCGGTCACTTCGACACGCGCCTCGAGGGGTACCTGGGCGACACCTTCAACCTGTTTCCGAACCTGAACATCAGCTTTGGCGTGAATTATGTGCACGACAGCGGGCGCACGGACAGCGACTTGCCGGCGGTCCCCTGTTCGGCCTTGAGCAACACCAAGATCGCGAACACTCCACCGTGCCCGAGCGGTTTGATTCTCGATCAATTCGGTTTGATTGCGTACCCTGTCACGCCGGGCTTGCACCAGTTCCTTGGCCAGAGCGTGAACCAGCCGATCGCGAATTTTGCTCCACAAGTCGGCGTGGCGTGGGACCCGGGACACAGTGGGCGGACGGTGGTGCGGTTGAGCGGCGGGTTGTTCTATGACAATTTTCTGCTGCAGAATGCCTATCAGGATCGCGTCAACCGCTTGTCGAACGGACAATATAACCGCAGCCTGACCCTGTGTCCGGCGGGATCGGTGCTGTTTCCGAATGCGCCATCGGGCATCAACAATGGCGTCATAAGTGAGAGCAATGGCGTTGTAAGCGCGGTCGATGGACTCGATATTGCCACACAGATTTGCGGGCAGCCGATCGGCGCCCAGGTAACGGGAACTCAGGGGCCCGTTGTAGTTTCTAAAGCGATCCAGGATCTGCAGCAGCAGTTTATGGCGGCACAGTCGGCGGTGACGGGCGGGCCGAACGTGTATTCGCTGGCCAACAGCGTAGCGAATTTCGGGGGCATGCTGGCCCCTGGTTTCAGGACGCCCCGGGTTATCCACATCAGCGGTGGAATTCAGCATCAGATCGGGGAACGCGGGATGTTCTCCGTCGACTATGTGCGCGAGATTGGCACGCAGTTTCCGCTGGGGATTGACACCAATCACGTGGGCGACGCGGGCTACATGACGGACGGGCACAGTCTAAACCCCTTACTCAATACGTACCAGGCGGAGCTGAATGCGATCAATGCGACGGTGGTGAAGGCAGGATGCCCGCAGGCGGCGTCCACGGGCGGCAGTTCGCAGGCCGCCGTGGCTTGCTACTTGAATGCAGTGACGGGAGCGAGCATCACCGATTTCGCGCGCCAGGGTTTGGATTCGTCGAATGCCTTCTGCGGACCGTTTCCCTGCTCGGTCTTAGGCAAGCAGCAGGCGTCCTTTGGCGGCATCAATCCGGCGGTGGGATCGAACATCATGTACTTTCCGAGCGGGCGGTCGCGGTATACAGCGATACAGCTGGCGTACCACGGGGTCAGCGGAGACAACCCGATGAAGCGCGTGCGGCGGTTGGACATGGCGATTTCCTACACGCTCTCCCGCTATCGCACCAACCTGGCAGAGCCGAACGGCAGCGGAGGAGACTATTCGCTGATGAACGTGGCGGAAGACTACAACCGGCCGCATCTGGGACATTGGGGAGACTCGGGACTGGACCGCACGCACCAGTTTAACCTCACTCCCACGTGGGATCTGCAGTACGGTCTGCGCCTTTCGATGATCACGCATCTGGCGTCGCCGCTTCCACTAAGCGCGTATGTTCCGCAGCAAAACGGGGGCGGAGTGGCGGGGGAAATCTTCCGCAGCGACCTTACCGGCGACGGCACCGTGGGCGATCTTTTGCCGAACACGATTATTGGCAGCACGGGAAAATACTCGAACGGCAGTTTGAGCCAGGTGATCACGCGTTACAACCAAACATACGCCGGGAAGTTGACTCCCGCGGGTCAGTCGCTGGCGACTGCCGGTCTGTTCAGCACAACGCAACTGCTTGCGCTGGGAGCGTATGCGCCTCTGATTCAAGGGCTGCCCTCGCATGCCGCGGAAGCGACCTGGCTGAAGACGATGGATCTGCATTTGAGCCGGCCGTTCCAGGTTGGGGAGCGGGTGAAGCTGGAGCCGAACGTTTCCTTGTTCAACGTTTTCAACTGGGCCAACTTCGGAGGCCCCGGCTACCAGTTAAGCGGCGTAATGAATGGCGCGCCGGGCAGTTCGCTGAACAACGCGAGTTCGGGGGGATACTGCGGCAACTCAACCACCTTCTGCACGGCGCGGCTGGACCGGGTTCTGCCTGGTTCGGGCACGTACGCGACCGGGGCTCCGCGGCAAATAGAGTTCGGAGTGCGCATTACGTTCTAACGTTGGGGTTGGCGAAAAAAGGCGCGCGCCGAGACTTTGGCGTCGGGCGAAATGGAGCACGCCTAGCGGCAAGATTGCAGGGGCGTTTCGGGCGGAGACACTTCCGAAACGCCCCCATGGTCTGCGGCTTCTTCTGCGGCTTCTTCTGCGGCTTCTTCTGCGGCTTCGGTCTGCGGCTTCTTCTGCGGTTTCGCGCCGGGTGTGCGACCTGACTCCACGCCGACAGAACCATCTCCACCCAGCATACCCGCAGAGCTATGCGCTCACACTCAGCGCATTGCTGGAGCTCTGAGTCGAACTCGTCGCGCTGGAGTTGAGCAAGTTCAGAATGAGCTCGTAATTGCTCTGCTGGTTGAGGTTGATGGTGAGTTGCTCGGCGGGGCTGCTGTTCTGTCCCTGAGTTGCGCCCTGAGTTGCGTCCTGGTTTGGCTCAATAGAGACCTGCGCTCCCGAACTGCTGCTGCCCAGATTGATCGTGACCTCTTCGGGAGAAGCCGACGAAGAACTGCCTCCCTGGCCAACGTTCAAGACAACCTCCGGCGCGGCTGATCCACTCGAAGCGCTCGTGCTGGACGTGTTCGACGCCCCACCCAGGTTGATGACGACCTCGGGAACGCCGGACGCACCGGACGAAGAACTGCCTCCCTGGCCAACGTTCAAGACAACCTCCGGCGCGGCTGACCCACTCGAAGCGCTCGTGCCCGACGTGCTGGACGCGCCTCCCAGGTTGATGACCACTTCGGGACTGCCGGACCCACCCGACGAAGAACTGCCTCCCAGGCCGACGTTCACGACAACTTCCGGCGCGCTTGACCCGCTCGAAGCGCTCGTGCCGGATGTGCCTCCCAGGTTGATGACGATCTCCGCACCCCCGGAATTGGAACTGTACGCTGAGATGGCCGACTGAGCCTGCTGGTTTTGCTGGCCGAAAGATCCCTCAAGGGTGGCGAAGGCCGACTGAGCTCCAGCCAGATCGCCGTTTTCGAGAGCTTGACCGATGGCCTGGAAATCCTGGGCGCGACCGGCTTGCTGAAATGTTTGCCCATTCTTATTGGGGCCGCTCTGGCCGAGTGCGGTCAGGGTGTTGAAGTCCTGCTGCGCTGCGTTCAGGTTGCCGGCTTGCAGGTCCGTTCCGAGTTGGGTGAGATCGGCGTTCCTCTGCTGCCGGTAGGATTGCACCTGCTGGTAGATCGAAGATGTACTGGCGGCTGCGGTGGCGTTGATCGGCTGCGCGCTGAGCGGCTGCCCGCTGAGCGGCTGCGCCCCGCTCAGGTTTACAACCGCGGACGAAGCGGCCTGCGATGTCCCTGCCGAACTGTTTTTGCCGGTTAGCGTAGCGAATGCTGCCTGCGCTCCGGCCAAGTCGCCGGACTGCAGAGCCTGGCCGACAGCCTCGAAAGCCTGTGCGCGGCTAGACTTGGAAAAAGGCTCGGAACTGGCAAAGGGCCCGCTTTGCCCGAGCGCGGCCAGGGCGTTGTAGGCTTGCTGAGCGCTGTTCAGATCTCCGCTTTGCAGAGCGCTGCCGAGTTGCTTAACATCGGCTTGGCGGTTCTGATAAAAGCTTTGGAGCTCCTGAAAAATCGATGAGCTGGAAACTGCCGCTGTTGACATAAATCTTCTCCCGAGGGCTTGTCGCCATTACCCCGCAACAGCGACTCAATTGCCGCCCTTCAACCTCAATCGGCTGAACCGGAAAATGACTTTAGAGGAAACGAAGGGTTGTCGATGTGCACTCGCAACCCCATGCAGAGCGCGAGACAGGAATATGGAGGGAGTTTCCACCGTAACAAATTCCGCGTAAGAAGCCCTTTGCATTGAGCCGAAGTGAAAGCGAGCGCTTGCAGCCCGTGGTGCAATATGATTCGTATCAGGGTATGCCTTCAGGCATACCGTAAGAGCCGCGTTATGAATGCGCCTTTAGGCGCCGCCTTGGGCGCCGGACTTTCATACAGGCTGCTAGGCGCATGGCACGTTTGACCCCATTTTCCTTTTTTCCACGCGGCAATTATAATCACCAATCACCGTAATCTCGTGCCAGTGTTGACAGAAGACAAGCCCCGACTAGGAGGGCGTTCCTGGCGACGCTGGCCCCGTCAGACCCGAGCGGCCAGTGCAATCTGTATTCGGTCGGTTGTGGGCATTTTTTGCATTCCCTGGAGGCACGTTAAGGAACATGAAGAAACTTGTCCACTTCGCTCTGGCATCTCTCTTTCTTCTCGGCATCGCTTCCGCTCAGAACATTCCGGCCATGGATGTATTCGGCGGTTACTCCTACCTCAGCTTTCACATGCCGGCAAACGCGATTACGTCCTTTTCTTCCGCGGAGACCCTGACCCTGAACGGCTGGGACTTGTCCGCCTCGGTCAGCTTGTTTCATCATCTTGCTGTTGAGGGAGACATCAGCGGCCATCAGCTTAGCGATTGCGGCTTCACTATTTTGAACTGCAGCAATCTCTCCTACATGGGCGGGGCGCGCTTTAATGTTGGAAATCGCTCAAGAAAGCTCACCGGCTTTGTGCACGGCCTGATTGGGCAAGACCGGATGGATCTTCCTGAAACCTCCACCGGGACTTCCGTGTCCGATACGGCGGTGGCGTTCGCCGGGGGCGGTGGCATCGATTATTGGGTCTCTCGTCGCGTCGGGCTCCGCTTGGGGCCGGTCGATTTCATATACACCAATCACCTGCACGCTGACGGCGTTTCCAGCCAAAACAGTTTCCGCCTCGGTGGCGGAGTCGTTTTTCGCTTTGGCCGTGGAGCTTATGGCGAGCCCGCGCCTAAGTCCACGCGTGCTCCTTCCGGCAGTCAACCCACGCCCGTGGCCGTCCGTCAGCCGGCTGCGGTAAGTGTGCCGGGCCGCGGCATGTCGATCCCCGCGCTCGGCGTCTTGGTTGTGCCCCAGGAATTTGACGGAGCGAAAGTTCTGGAGATCGTGCCCGGAGGCGTCGCGGAAATGGCATCCATGAAGCCAGGCGATCTAATCAGGTCAGTGGATGGCAAAGCAGTACGGACGCCGATGGAGTTGGCCGCTGAGCTAACGGACAAATCCGGGAAAGTTCGCCTAGGCTTTCAGCGGGGTGACTTTGCAACGGAGACGGTAGTCCTACTGCACTGACCACCCCCAAGAAAAAAATCGCCCAAAAAAAGCGCTTAACAACTTGCGGAAAAAACCGGCGCTGCCCTTGCTTTTGGGTGGCGCAGCGGTTTACCGCTGCGGTCACTGCTTTGTTTTGAATTAGGCTTTAGCCGCTGAGGGCAAGGCTCTCGACCAGGAATTACTTTTTCCGCAAGTTGTTAAGGGATAGCTGAGAGCTGACAGCCGAGAGCTGCCCTACAACTCGTACTTCTTCATCAAGTGACGAAACGACCGGTAGGAGATGCCGAGCACGTCGGCGGCCCGGATCTGCACACCGTTGGTTTGTCCCAAAGCAGACTGCAGCAGCGAGCGCTCGATCTGCGCAACGTAGTTTTCCATGTTCACGCCCTCGGGCAGAACCGAGCCCGCGGGCACGCTCCCGCTCATGGTCGTACTGATTACGCTTGCGCTTTCCGCGCCAGCCGCCACGGCGCGAGCTTTCGGACGCTCCGCCGGCAACTCGACGCGCAGTTCGCTCGTGGTTTCGAGCGCTACCGCCCGTTCGATCGTGTTCTCCAGTTGCCGGACGTTGCCCGGCCAGTCGTAACTGGTTAGAGTTTCGAGCGATGCCGCTTCCACGCCGTGAATGCTCTTCCCCGCCCCGGGCGCATATTTTTTCAGAAAGTGATTGGCCAGCAGCGGAACGTCCTCGCGGCGCTCGCGCAAGCCCGGCACGCGAATGGGAATCACGTTCAGGCGATAGTAGAGATCCTCGCGGAATGTGCCCTCGGTGACCTGCCGATCGAGATCGCGGTTGGTAGCGGCGATGACGCGCACATCCACCGGAATTTCGCTGGTGCCGCCCACCGGACGCACCGTGCGCTCCTGCAGCACGCGCAGCAATTTGACCTGCATGGGCATGGTCATCTCGCTGATCTCGTCGAGAAAGATCGTGCCCTGGTCGGCCACTTCGAACAGTCCGCGCCGGTTCTGGTTCGCTCCGGTGAAGGCGCCCTTGACGTAACCGAAGAGTTCGCTTTCGAGCAGCGTCTCCGGGAAGGCGCCGCAGTTGACGGAGACAAAAGCTTCGCCGGATCGAGGCGAGCACGTGTGCACGGCGCGGGCAACCAGTTCCTTGCCGGTTCCGCTTTCGCCGTAGACCAGAATCGTGCTGCTGGTGGTAGCAACCGTGCGGATGGTCTGCTTCAGTTTTTCGAGCGCCGGACTTGCGCCGATGATGTTGTCGAGCGAATTGCGCGTGGCCGCGTCGCGGCGCAGGGCAAAGTTCTGACGGCTGAGTGAAACTTTAGTGAGCGAGCGGGCGATGGCCAGTTTGACCTCGTCCACCAGTCCCGGACTCTTGCGAATGTAATCGGTCGCGCCCCCCGCCTTGACGGCCTGCACCGCAGCTTCGTAGTCATCGACCGCAGTCATCAAAATGACCGCGGATTCGGGCGAAATCTGGTGCGCGTGGCGCAGCACTTCGACCCCATCCACGCCCGGCATCTTGATGTCGGTCACAATCACGTCGAAGAGCGCGCTGTCGATCTTGCGCTTGGCCGCTTCGCCACCGGTGACGGTTTCCACCTTGTGGCCATCGCGGCGCAGGGCAATATCGAGCAGTTCGCAGATCGAGCGCTCGTCGTCAACGACGAGAATGTTACCCACGCGGGCCTCCTCCTGCTCCTGCTCCCGCTCCCGCGGCCGCCAGGGCAGCTCCCGCGGATTCCAATGCGGAGGAAGTTCCGCCAGCGGCGCCCCGCTCCAGTCGGCGCAATCGCACCACGAAGCTGGTGCCCTTGCCGACCTCCGAACGCGCCCACACCTTGCCCTCGTGCGCCTGCACGATCTGGTACACGATCGCCAGGCCCAGCCCGGTTCCGCCTTCAAAGTTCGACTGGAAGGGCTCGAAGATTTTTTCCGTCTGCTGCGGGTTGATGCCCGGACCGGTGTCGGCAAAGCTCATCTCCCAGTCCGGGCCGCGCTCGGTCAGACCCACGGTCAGGCTTCCACCTTTAACTTTCATTGCGCGCACCGCGTTTTCCGAGAAGTTCCAGAACACCTGTTTAAGCTTGTCGCCATCGGCCAGCACCCAGGCTTCGGACTTCTGAAAGCTGCGCTCCACTTTGATGCCGGCGTTCTCGGAGGTGAGCCGGTGTTCGAGCAACGTAAGCGTGTCCTCCAACAACGGAACCAGATTCACGCGCTCGAAACGATACTGCTTGCCTCGTGAGTACGCCAGAAAATCGGTGACGATGTTGTTGAGGCGATCGGACTCGCGGGTCACAATCTGCAACAGGTGGCGCTCCTCGGGATTCAAGGTGGGCGCATCCGACAACATGCTGACCGAGCCGGCAATGGAGGTCAGGGGATTGCGGATTTCGTGAGCGATGGCAGCGGCCAGGCGGCCCACCGCCGCCAGCCGATCCTGCATGCGCACCTCGCGCTCCAGTCGCCGGATCTCGGTCAGGTCGTCAAACGAATAGACA
Source organism: Terriglobales bacterium (assembly GCA_050013295.1). Taxonomy (GTDB): domain Bacteria; phylum Acidobacteriota; class Terriglobia; order Terriglobales; family Acidobacteriaceae; genus Acidiflorens. The sequence goes on along the minus strand of JBEKFN010000020.1, from coordinate 3,097 downwards.
AATCCCAGGTCGCCGCGCGCGCTCACGTTGAGCGCGGAAACCAGCACGCGAAAAGTCTTACGGAAGCCGTTGACGGTAATGTAGCGGACCTCGGCATCGCCCCGGGCCACGCCGAAGTGGGGCAACGGATCCTGAAACAGATCGCCCACGGAGCGTCCGCACAACTCGGCTTCGGAGATCTCGAGCAGTTGCTGGGCCGCTCGATTGATCAGCGTGATGCGCCCGTCGAGTTCGGTCGTGATCACACCGCCGCTCATGGACTGCACGATATTCTCGTGAAGCGCCTGCAGATTTTCGAGCGCGCCGCTGGCATCCTTCAGTTGCACATCCACCTGGCGGAGCTTGCTCATCAACAAGCCCGCCAGGTAGGCGATGGCAAAGTAGGCAAACAGGTTGACGAAGATGACTACCTGCAGCGCCTCCAGCTTGGGATGCGAGTTCGCATACGAGGGAATGACCAGGTAGTAATCGAGTTCGAGGATGGTTCCGAACAGGATGAAAGCCAGAGCCGCGCTCAGATATCCCCAGCCTCGCGGCAGAAGCATGCAAGCGACCACGATGACCAGGGGGTAGAGGAAATTCAGCGAGCTGTCGATGCCGCCGGTTAGATGGACCACCAGCGTGACCATGGCCAGATCGGCGAGCACCTGCAGAATGGCCTGCAGGCGGTGTTCCCTCCACACCGAAACCAGAAAAAGGAAAAACAGCGAGAGCACGAACCACAGCACCATCCCGGTGAGAAAGGGCATTATGGGCAGCGGGCTGGGCGTGAGGCGCATCACCGCGAGTTCGATGGCCAGCAGGACCATCAGAATCAGGATGCGAACCTTCACCAGCCAGGTCAGCCAGTTTCGCTCATCGGAGATGTAGGGCATGAAATTTCGTCGTTAGTCGTCGGTCGTTAGTCGTTAGTCGTTGGTCGTTCGCGGACCAGTTGCTTCGAGCTTCGAGCCGCGAGCTTCGAGCAACCCTCTTGACTCCTTGCCTGCTCGTAGCCCGCAGCTCGTAGCTCGCAGCTTCTTTTATCCCGCCAGTTTTGAGATCATCGCGAACAACGGCATATACAGAGAAATCACTATGCCGCCGATGCTGATGCCGAGACAACCAATGATGATCGGCTCCAGCATGGCCAGCATGTCTTTGGTGGCGGCGTCGACTTCGTCTTCGTAGAAGTCCGCGATCTTCTGCAGCATGGAGTCCATAGCGCCGGTGGCTTCGCCAACGCCGATCATCTGAGTCACCATATTGGGGAAGACGCCGCATTCGCGCAGTGGATCGACGATGGTACGGCCTTCTTCGATCGCCTTGCGCACCTTCATCAGCGCTTCTTCGAGCACGGCGTTGCCCGAGGTGCGGGCGGTAATGGCCAAGCCCTCGAGTATAGGAACGCCGGAAGTAATGAGCGTGCCCAGGGTTCGGGTAAAACGGGCGACCGCGATCTTGCGCAGCAGCATGCCGAGGATGGGCAACTTGAGCAGCATGGCGTCGAAGTAATAGCGGCCACGCGGGTGCTTGCGAATCTGCTTGATACCGAAGACGGTGCCCACGCCACCCACGATAAAGAACCACCAGAAATGACCCACGAAGCTGCTGAGGCCGATGACCATGCGGGTCGCCAGCGGCAGCGCAACTCCCAATCCGACAAAGAGGTTGGCGAAGATCGGCACCACCCACTTGAGCAGCGCGCCCACGATCAGCACGGCGAGGGAGACGACGGCCACCGGATAGATCAACGCCGACTTCACAGCCGAGCGCAGCTTGACCGCCTTTTCCACATAGATCGCCAGGCGCTGCAGGATGAGGTCGAGAATACCGCCGGTCTCGCCCGCCTCGATCATGTTGGTCGTCAGATCGTCGAAGACGACGGGATGCTGGCGCATGGCATTGGCCAGCGTGGCCCCACCTTCGACGGTGGTCCGGACACTGAGCAGCGTCTTCTGAAAGCTGGGGTTCTCCTGGTTGGCGCCCAGAATCTCCAGACACTGCACCAGCGGCAGGCCGGCGTCAATCATGACGGAGAACTGGCGGAAGAACACCGCCACGTCCTTGACCTTGACCTTGCCACTACCAAAAGTGGGCAGGGAGAATTCCTTGCCCTTCTCCCGGATGCGGCCGGGCGTGATGCGTTCCTTCCGGAGCTGTGAGGCCAGTCCGTCCTTGGTGGAGGCTACGCGCTCTCCCTGAACTTTCTCGCCCGAAGCGCTCTTTCCCGAAAATGTAAAAACCGGCATGGTTGCTTCTCCTTAATTCTTGTTCCGCTAGCGTGGGCTGCCCATCCTGACGACCGCCCGCGCCTGCTTGTCTCTTCGTTAGTCTCTCTTCGTTAATCTCTCTTCCTATGTCTTGCGGCCCGCTGTGCTACTGGGCATTTCTCGGTGTCATCGCTTGGCCGGCGCAGCACCCTTGGCCATCGCAGCCGGAGTGCCGCCCCGGTTCATAAGGCCGGCGCCGCGCGCGATCATTTCCTGCAGTTCGTCCTGACTGCTGGAGCGCATCAGCGCCATTTCCAGTGTGATCTGCTTCTGGAAATACGCGGTGGCCAGCGCCTGGTTGAACGTCTGCATGCCGAACTTCTCTTGGCCCGACTGCATGGCGGAATAGATCTGGTGAATCTTGTCTTCGCGGATCAGGTTGCGCACCGCCGCATTGGGCACCAGGATCTCCATGCACATGGCGCGTCCCTTGCCGTCGATTTTAGGCAGCAGGCTTTGACACATGATGCCTTCGAGCACCAGCGAAAGCTGGGCGCGGATCTGCGACTGCTGGTGCGACGGGAACACGTCAATGACACGGTTGATGGTGGAGGATGCGGAATTGGTATGCAACGTACCGAAGGTGAGGTGGCCGGTTTCCGCGATACGCAGCGCCGACTCGATGGTCTCGAGGTCGCGCATTTCGCCGATCATCACCACGTCCGGGTCTTCACGCAGCGCGGCGCGCAGGGCGTCGGTAAATCCCTTGGTGTCGGAGTGCACTTCGCGCTGGTTGACAATGCAGTTCTTGTTCATGTGCACGAACTCGATCGGGTCCTCGATGGTGAGGATGTGTTCGTGGCGCTCGGTATTGATCTTGTCGATCATGGCCGCCAGCGTGGTGG
>JBEKFN010000019.1:0-22085 GCA_050013295.1 Terriglobales bacterium | reverse complement strand
AACTGGTCACAATCGATCCTCTTCTAAATCAGTGGTTAGGCCAGGGTCGGGATGACGCATGCAGTTGAAACAACCCTTCGCTAGCGAACCTCCACGATTGAAAAATAGGCGGCCTAGAAACGCTTGTCTGTTCAAAACTGACCACGTTCCGTAACGCGCCACGTGGCGTTGCCTTGGAATGGAGAACGGCAATGGAGTCGAGGAGAATGCCGACTGTGCCTGCGGTTGGAGGTGCTGGTTGCGACGAAAGTAGCGCCGCTCGCGGGGCAGCGGGGCTACATCGTCAGTCCCAGGATGGCACGCTAACATTGCTTAAGACCCACGCCTAATTTCCCGTTCGCGCAACCATGTGAAGATAACCGGAGTGACGATAAGCACGTGCAGCAGAGAACTCACCATGCCGCCGAGCAACCGGAGTGACGATAAGCACGTGCAGCAGAGAACTCACCATGCCGCCGAGCACGGGCGTAGCGAGTGGTTTCATGACCTCCGCTCCGGTGCGGGTTGACCACATGATGGGCAGCAGTCCGGCCACGATGGTCGAAACCGTCATTACCTTGGGCCGAAGACGCAGCAGGGCTCCCTCCATCACGGCTTCGCGGAGGCTTGCCACAGTTAGCATTCCCTCCGCCGTCTTCTTGCGAGCTACCGCCTCCTCTAGATAAATCACCATCACCACACCCGTTTGTACGGCCGTGCCGAACAGGGCGATGAACCCCACCCACACGGCCACCGAGAAGTTGTAGCCCAGCATCTTGAGCAGGAAGACCCCGCCGCTCAGCGCAAACGGCACCGCCAGAATCACGTGGGAAGCTTCCCGGAACGAGTTGTAGGTCTTGTAGAGCAGCAAGAAGATAATCAGAAACACAATCGGGATGACGAGTTGCAGGCGCTTGCGGGCGCTGATCTCGTTCTCATATTGGCCGCTCCACTCGATGTAGTAGCCCGGAGGCATTTTGACTTGGCGGGCCACCGCGCGTTGGGCATCGGCAACGAAGCCACCCACGTCACGACCCCTCACGTTCATGAGCACGGTGCCGCGAAGCAGCCCGTTTTCACTCGAAATCATGGTTGGACCCATAACCAGCCGAATGTCGGCTAGCTCACCCAATGGAATCTGGGCACCGTTTGACGCCGTGACCAGCACCCTCCGCAGAGTTTCGGGGTCTTCCCTGAAGTCGCGAGAGTAGCGCACTCTTACGGGAAGGCGTTGGCGGCCATCAATCACCGTGGTGAGATTTTTCCCGCCAATGGCCGTCTCGATCACATCCTGCACCTCGCCCACTTTGATGCCGTAGCGGGCGGCAGCCTCGCGATTCGTCTTGATTTCAAGATAGGGAGCCCCGGTGATCCGTTCCGCATAGAGGTCTACCGCTCCCGGAATCCGATGCAAAACTTTCTCGATCTCCCCAGCCTTCTGCTCGATGGTGGCGAGATCGCTTCCGAAGACCTTGACTCCAACCTGCGTGCGGATGCCGGTGGAGAGCATGTCGATGCGGTTTCGGATGGGCTGCGTCCAGATGTTAGTCACGCCCGGCATCCGCAGCTTTTCATCGAGGCGTTGCAGGATCGTCTCTTTGGTAGTCCCCGAGGGCCATTGATCCTTGGGCTTGAACACGATAACTGTCTCTGTCATGTTGACGGGTGCGGGGTCAATGGCACTCTCCGCACGTCCGACCTTCCCCACCACGTTCTCCACCAAGGGATCTTGCGCGATGACCTTGTCCTGCCAGCGGAGAATTTCCGCAGCCTTCGTTAACGAGATGCTCGGGTCAGTGATCGGCATGAAAAGCGCGGTCTCTTCGTTCAGCGGCGGCATGAATTCGGAGCCGATTGTCGTTGCCAACAGCACCGCGACGGCGAAGATCACTACGGCTGTGCACAGAGTTATGATTCGGTGCCGCAGGGCCCAGTTCAGAGTCGGCTTGTAGAGCGCACGAAGTCCACGCATGAGGGGGTTATCTTCTTCACGGTGGAGCTTGCCTCGAATAAGGAACGTGCACAGGACGGGCACGAGGGTAACAGCCATAATGGTCGAACCTACCATCGCAAACGTCTTGGTGAAGGCCAACGGATGAAACATCTTTCCTTCGATCCCCGTCAGCGCGAACACAGGCACAAAAGCCAAAATGATGATTGCCATCGCGAAGAATATGGGACGGCCAACCAACTTGGCTGCTTCTAACGTGATCTGCTCGATGGCTGAACTATATTCACCGTGCGCTTCGTAGTATTGCTCGGCTCGCCGGAGGACGTTTTCCGTCATCACAATGCCCGCATCCACCAGCACCCCGATGGCGATGGCAATTCCGCCGAGCGACATGATGTTCGATGAAATGCCGGCGTAGTGCATGAACAGGAAGGAGCAAAGCACGGCCAGCGGCAAGGGCAGCGTGACGATCAGAATGCTGCGGAAGTGCCACAGGAACAGGACGTGGGCGAGAGTGACAAGGACGATCTCCTCGATCAGTGCCGTCTTGAGCGTATCGACCGAATGCACTATAAGAGTGCTGCGGTCGTAGAACGGAACGATGTGAACACCTTTCGGGAGTCCGGGTTCCAGTGCTTTGATTTTCTGCTTTACGGTCTCGATCACTTCCAGCGCATTGGCTCCGCTGCGAATCACGACAACGCCGCCGACCGCCTCTCTCCCGGCTTTGTCCAGCACGCCTCGGCGAAACTCAGGGCCGAGATGCACGTCGGCGACATTGCGGACGTAGACGGGAGTACCCCCGCTGGATGTGAGCACAATGTTGTTGATGTCATCGACGGACCGAATCAGCCCAACGCCACGTACAGCCTCTTCCGTGTCGTTGACCTCCAGAACCTTCGCGCCCACGTTGGTGTTGCTACGCTGCACTGCTCCCACCAGCATGCTCAGCGGGATGTTGTAGCCCCGGAGTTTGGTTGGGTCTACATCAATTTGGTATTGGCGTACCCATCCCCCAATGCTGGCGACTTCGGCCACGCCGGCAACGGAATTGAGTTGATACTTGATGAACCAGTCTTGAAGTGAATGCAGGGTGCCACCGTCGTAGGGGCCTTCAACCGTGTACCAGAACACCTGCCCGACGCCCGTGGCGTCAGGCCCGAGCACGGGGACGACTCCTTCCGGGAGAAAACTCGAAGCGAGGTTCATCCGCTCCAACACTCGGGTGCGGGCGAAATAGAGGTCAACGTCGTCCTGGAAGATGACGCTTATCATCGAAAAGCCAAACGCGGAGGAGGAGCGAACGTCCTTCACTCCAGCCAGGCCTTGCAGGTTGACGGTGAGCGGATAGGTGATTTGATCCTCCACTTCCTGCGGACTCCGTCCCGACCAATCCGTGTATACGATGACTTGGTTCTCGCTGAGATCGGGGATCGCGTCGATTGGCGTCTTCAGTAAGGCCCAATAGCCCCACGCTCCCAAGATCAAGTAGGCGATGAGGATGAGGGGGCGATTCTTGAGTGAAAATTCAATTAGCCGGTTAATCATCGCAGTATCTCCTCATTGCGCTGCCAAGCGCGAGTGATAGGTTCCGAGTCGCTGCCCGTTTCGTCGCGCCTCGATTTCTACGTTCCATGAACCTGAGGACGGAACCTTTAAGGTGCCCGCATAGTCAGATCCGTTCCATACGAGGTCAGCCGGAGAGCGCATCTCAGGCATATTCATGGCGGGCATGGCAGGCATCACGAGAGCGACCTTTACTTCGGCGTCGGTTATGGGCTTTCCCGATGCATCCAGCACCGTTACATGAACGGTTGTATTGCTCCCGCCTTTGGGCGCGGCGGGGTCGGCTCGGAAGGCGAAGCGGATTGTCGCCGAGGCCGCCTCTTGGCCAGACTCAAACTGCGTCGACCCTCCGAACAATCCCGTCATGCCTCCGGTAATCCGCGTCTGCGAGTCGATCAGGAAGTTTCCCTGCGTAACGACACGATCTCCCACCTTCAGTCCGGCAAGAATCGGGTAGTACTGGTCAGAAGGCGGGCCGACGCGCACCTCGGTGCCCTCGAAAATCCCATTCTTTTTGGCGAGATAAACAATCTTGCGAGTGCCCGTATCGACCACTGCCGATCTGGGCACAACGAGCACGTCATCGCCTTCTGGCAGGGCAAAGTTGACTTGCACGAACATGCCGGGCCGCAAGCGCATTTGCTGGTTGGGAACCTGTATGCGTACTGAAGCAGTCCGTGTCTGCGGGTTAACCATGGGATCGATGAATGCAACGTGGCCGTGCACGCTTCCATTGGGCACGTCCCCGCTGATCGCTGCGACTTGGCCAACATGAATCGAAGCCAGATCCGGCTGATATAACTCCGCCTTTACCCACACGCTGCTTAGGTCGGAGAGCGTGTACAGCGATTCTCCCGCGCTCACATACTGCCCTTCAGTTACTTTTCGTTCGGTCACGATGCCGCTGGCGGGCGAATAGATCGGAAGGTCAATTTGCGGCTTCGAGGAACTGGCAATGCCATCGATCTGCTGTGGGGTCACTCCCCAAAGTTCGAGCCGCCTGCGGCTGGCGGCGACAAGGTCTTCCGCGCCGGAGATTGCCTGTGACTCGGCGCCAGAGCCAAGGCGCTTGCGGTTTTCCAAGGCAAGCCTGTATTCCTCAGCCGTACTGAAGATGTCCGGGCTGTAGATGAGGGCGATCTCCTGACCCCGTCGCACTGCCTGCCCGGTGAAGTCCACGAACAGCTTGTCAATGCGTCCACTGACGCGGGCGCTGATGGATGTGAGTCCCGTCTCCGGCTGCTCAACCTGAGCAACCGTGCTTAAGGTTCTTCGGAGATTCCGGCGCTGAGCCTCAACCGTCTGCACGCCGATCTGCTGCTGCTCCTGCCCGGTCAATTGCACAGCGGAAGCGGTCTCACTAACTCCGCTTTCGGCCACTTGGGAAGGTGGGTCAGGTTCGCTCTCTCTTGCCTGAACAACTGTGACCGCATCAACTTTGCCTGCTCCGCCACGCAAATGACGGCTGACGCCGTAGAACACGGCAGCCAAAAGCATTCCAAACAACATTCCAGTCATCACGAACTGCTTTTCACGCTTGGTCATCGCGGCACCTCCAGGGACAAATGTGAAGCATCAGATTTGGGCTCTGGCTTCGACGGCGAACCTGACTGCCGATTCAAGGGAACGCCCGTTGCGCGTTCAAGATCAGCCAGATTCGATTCCAGATCGGAAGCAAAGCGGTAGTAGTTCAGTTCCATGTCCAAAGTCGTATTCTGGCTGTCGAGAAGATTGAGAAAGTCGGTGCGATCTGCCTGATAGGCGCTCACCGCTGCCTTCAGGGAGGCTTGCGCTTGTGGGCGCAGTGTATTTCGGTAGAGGTCTACGAGGCGCTTGGCGGACTGCGCCCGGATCAGAGCCTCCTGAATTTCTTGAAAGACCAGCGCCCGCCGGTAGTCGTATTCGGCTTGCTTCTCGGTTACGGTGGCTTGCGATTCGGCAATCTCAGCATCGTGACGGCCTCGGTTTAGCCATGGAAGTGTGACCGAGAGTTCCGCCATGTAGGTGTTGCGGTATCGCGCACCGTCTGGCATCAGCATGTATCCCGCGCTGAGGTTGTAATCGGGCGAGTAGCCTTTTTCCGCGAGTTTCACCTGTGCCTCGCCCTGATGAATCGCCGAGGACGCTGCCGCAAGACCCGGTCGGTTGTTTAGGGCAAGCCGCTCAAGCTCCAAGAGTGATGGCAAAGTATCGGGAGGCGCGTATTGTCCTTCGACCGCAATGGGCGATGCGGGATCGCGTCCCAGAAGCGTATTGAGGCGCGAACTTGCCATGTTGCCTTCCTGCTGCAGCATGACAAGGTGCTCGACCAGTTTCGAGAGGGCAATCTGTGCCTTGAGCACATCTTGTTGGGGCACTTTGCCCACCACGTACTTGATGCGAGCTTCCTCTAGTGCTTGTTGCGCGAGTGCGGCCTGCTGGTCGTGGAGCAACAATTCGTCCTGATTGCGGAGCAGGTCGTAGAACGCCTTTCGTACCTGAGCGGCGACTTCGAGCTTCTCGTCTTCCAATTCTGCTTTCGCAATTTCGCTTTGTTCCCCGGCAACATCCGCCCGCAATGCCCGTTTGCCCGGCCCCGGCAGAGCTTGGTTGACCATGAACATGTGCTGGGTCTGGTTCAAGTCCCACGGGCGCTGGAGGGGCGTGCCCCAGCCGCGATACATGAAAGCTGGATCTTCGCGCGACCCCGCAGCTCTAGTCTTCGCTTCAACAATCGCGATTCGACGGGACATGAGACGGATTTCAGGATTGCTGGATAGGGCAGCCGATTCCAACTCCGCTAAGCTCATCGGCGGCGAGGAGCTGCGAGGGTGCTGGTGCTCCTGCTCCAACAGGTTTGCCATTCCTTCAAGAGGATCGAAACTGGAAGAATCCGCCGCATTCGCGAGCACGGACATCAGCAAACTCGATAAAAGGATGAGAATCTTGATCGTTTTCATTAACTCCTCCGCAACAAGACAGACCTTCAGACGAAACCCTGTCGGACACCCATAGGGGCGCCCAGATCAAGACGAAGCTTGACCTTGGACAAGGCATTGAGTAGGGGCGATGGAAGCGGTCTAGATTCTCAGAATGGAAATGGACGAGAACTGCGGGTCAGGTGGTGGAGAATGCAGGTCGATAGTCAACAGTGCTCGCGTTGTCACGGGGAGCGCAAGTGTTGCTTGGATGGCCGAGTGAGCAATCGCCACGCGTCGATTCGGAAGCGAAGAGCTTGCCTGAATCAGGGCATTATGGCGACCTTGAACTTGGCAGCACGAATGGTTCGCGGGCATTGTGGTCTGCCCGCAGTGCTGGGCCATGTGATGACAGCAATCCCGATCGGCGGGAGTAGGCGTGACTCCGGGGAGCACACAGGCGACAGCAGGAGACGCCACCCACAGCAGCACGATGCCGACTAAAACAAGTGCTCGAACTCGGCTCACGCAGATCATTATACCTTCCTATGATCCGATGTTCGATAGCCGAGGGTCTGTGACCAGAGTCACAGCTTGCCGTGTCCGGTGCCGTGTCCGGGATGTGCTGGGGGCATGGGCATGAGTGGTCCGAAGGTATACCCGCAGGTGACAACATGGCCGATGTTCCTGCCGACGATTTTCGCTGGGCGGATGTGGATATTGACCAGCGCCTCCCCCAAGATTTGTTTCGTGGCTTTGAGCGTGGCAGTTTGGGCGGGCACAGTACGACCGCGACGCTCATCGCTCGTCGCTCCTGGCTCCTCGCTCCGCGCCCAGCCCAATGTGCCCGTGCTACGCGGCCTGCGCCAGCGCTTTGTACTCATCGTCGGATCGCGTGGGGAGCAGCACCCAGAGCGTGTAGATGCCGAGGGCAGTGCCGATCGGAACGTTGAGCAGCGCCACGAAGCCCACCACCAGGGCGACGATTCGTGCCCACTCCTGCCGCTGCAGCAAACCCCAACCGGCGATGAAGCCGGCCGCGGCTTTCGCCAGGATCAACCATCCGACAAAGCTGATAAGAGGCCGCAGCCAGACGGTGACTTCAGGCGGCGGGCCGTTGCGAATATGGATCACGTGGCCGAAGATCACCTGGGCGACAACGATCACGACCACTCCTGCAACCACGTGCAATGCCGAGTACGCTATCCAGAGAATGCCCACCAGTCGGACATGCTCGCGAACCCGGCTACGCTGAAGCTCGACGAGTCCAAGCACGGTTTTGCCGCAGCGTCCGCAGCGTGAATCGCCCGATTGCAACTGCGCACCGCATTGATCGCAAAACATCGCTTGTCCTCCAAGGCTAAACAAATTCTGTCCTGTGGATGATACGGATAGGAGCATTCAACAGTTGCAAGAGACTCTTTTGGTCCAAACAAAAAGGCCACCCGGCAACTTGGGCGGCCTTTTCTTTCAAGGGAGAATAGTTCCAACGGAGGTTTCCATCCATCAGAGCTTTCTGCGGGAATCTTATGAGCCTCAAAAGCACAGTGTCAAGCAAAATTTTCGACTTAAATAGTCTTATTTTCAATAACTTACAAGATGCGTCCACAAGTCAGCAAACGGGATCAAAATGGAGTAAATATCCTTCTTTTCGACGCTAACGACATTCGATTGAGTCACTTACCGCTCCCGAGGTAGCGGCCGGGGGGCGTCTTCCAGGTGCAGCGAGATGATTTCCATGGCCTCGCGGCGATCGAAGACGGAGTCGGGAAAAAACCGTTTTACGAGCACTCGCAAGCCACCAAACGCAATCCCGGCAACCAGCGCCAGGCCGACCACAATTCCGCAGAGAAGAATCGCGTTGAACAGAAAGTTTGCCAGATTGTCTTTCTTGGTGACGTAGGTGTTTTCATTCCACGTGACATCGGCCTCGTAGCTGATCGACGACATCAGCGATCGGGCTTCGCTTTTTGAAAGGGGGCCGGACGCGATCACGAGGATCGGGCCGGTGCGCGTATCGAAGAACGGGCCCACATCAAGAATCGGCACAACCCCCGGTTGCTGCTGGGTGACCTGGTGCGAGGCATCAATCTGGCGCAGCCGTTCCGCGGCAATCTGCGGCGTCGGATATTCGATCAGCATCAGGGTGGAGTCGCCCGCGTTCACCGCATATTTGCCAATCACTACTTCCGCGCCCGACTTGAAATCCACCATCGAAGTGGGCAGCGGCGATCCGACCCGATCAAGCGTCACCGGACCCAGAATGTACTTCGTCGTGTTCTTCTCCAGATTCTTCTCGGAACTTCTGTCCGAACTACCAGCCAAAGTCCGCTTCGGAAGATACGCGGGCAGCGAAGGCGGCTTGTTCTTGCCGCCCACAGCTTGCGGCAGCAGCCCAGCCAGTTGCCGCAGTTGCGCCGCCGACATCACACTCATTCGGTCGAACACCGCATCCACCAGTACATTCCCCTGATAGAACAGCACGCGGTTATTCAGAAAAGCCGCCTGCCCGCCGATGGTTTCCTCCTCCATCTCGGGAGAATAGTAGTAGGTGAAGGCGCCGTAAGCGCCGCTGGCATCTTCAAAGACCGCGGCTCGAATCGTCAGATTGCGGCCGTCGTCGCGAGAGTAGGCCGCCTTCTCCAAACGCACGAAGCCGTACTCCTTCAGAACCGGCGCATTGACCGCATCAGCGGACGCGGGATCGTCGCTCCTGGCAACCACGCCTTTCACCTGCCAGCCGGCAAACTCGGGAGGAAGGACAGGGGACGAAGAAACAGCGGCGGGAGACGCTGCATCCGGCGCAGGCGGCTCGGCAGCAAGGGGCTCAGCACAAAAAAGGCAACCAAAAAGAAAGATAAAGACCACGGAGTGCTGTAGCGGGAATTTCATTCGAAAAGAGGCGCACCTGTGCTACGAGATTAGACTACCGTCAGCCCAAGAAAGTTTCCACCCGCAAGCCGCCAACTGCACCCTCGGCTCCTCAACATCCCCCGCATTTAGGGCAGACCACACGCGGGTTAGGCGCCCGCATCAGGCCAGTGGATAATCGCCTGTCCCGCCCCATTTGTTCCCGAGAATATTTATTTTCGACCCGGTTTTCCTGCTGTGTCCTCATACTTCCACAGGCGGCAAGGGTGCATAATGCCGGTGCTTGGCGCAGCGACGTTTCATCGGCAGGAAGTTTGAAGCGTTGAGGGTGAAATCGCGATCCTACAACCAGCGACTGGTGGGCACTACCTCAGGGAAGCACAGCGAAATTAGTCATATTCCGAGTTTTAGAGAAATGCGGTCTAATTTCGGCATAGTCTGCACATTGTCTGCAGATTGGAGAGGGAGCATGAAATCAACGGATCTGGCGAGAAAATTGTGGCGAAGCGAGGAGGGTCAGGACATCGCCGAGTATGCGGTGATGCTCGCGGTGATCCTGGTGATCGTCATTGGAACCGTCCGTCTGATCGGCGGGAATGCGAATAATGTGTTCTCCTCGGTTGCCAGCAGCATCTCGCAATAAGCGGCGGTGCCCTTTGCCCTATCAAGCAGTTTAGCGGAGCTGTCGACTCAGTTCAATGGGGCGACACGTAACGCCCCCACAGGTCATTTCGCCGGACGACTGTCGAACCGGCGATTTCACTAACGATCCCGTTGTTGGTGACATTGCCCGGAGCACCCCCCGACATCCCAATCCTGAACGGCGATGCGTGGGTAGATAGACGACCATGACGACGATGGAGGATAATCTGACGCTGGAGGATAATTTAATGAACGGACTTAGAATCCTTGCGTTAGCTGCTGTTGCTGGAATCTGCTTCATGGCAACTACTCCCAAAACACAGGCTCAGGTGGGCGTCGAGATCGGAGTTGCGCCTGTGTGTCCCTACGGGTACTACGATGTCCCGCCGTACGACTGCGCCCCCTACGGCTACTACCACTCGGAATGGTTTAGGGGTGGCGTCTTCATTGGTGCTGGCCCGTGGTTTCATGGCGGTGACAACTTCCGTGGCCACGTAAATAACCGTTTCCATCCTGAGCATGGCTATAACGGCCCAAGGCCAAACCGTGGCGACAAACCCGAACCGGGAAAGCGTCTCGATAAGGTTGCCCACTTCAAAGGAAATGAAGTGCGCGATGGACGCGGCCACGCAGTAGGCAAAAAATAATTGATACCAGCCGGGTGCCCACTCGTTCGTCCTTTGCGAACGAGTGGGCCTTGACCGCTCCGCGCTCCCAATCGCCAATTACAAATCTTCGGCCCCCACCGCATCTCGGCGGCGAAGAGCTCGACTCTGCATCACAAATACTTAGCCCCCGGATAGCACCACAATCGCCGAAGTGCTCTGCTCCGGCTCCAGCAAGAATCCCGAAGTCAGCCGCACGCCCATGAACCTTGTCAGAATTCTCCTGCGTCAGCTCAGTGGGGTCGCGACATCGACATGGCCTTCTGGAAATCGTCCGCGGTGGTGCGATAACAGGGCAGCACTGCGTTCATGTCGGCGGAACGCAACGCTGCTGGGAGCTTTGGGTACTCTGTGGCTGGACCAGTTGGATCGGTGTGAGCCTGAATTACCTGCCCCAATGACTCGTCACAGCTCGGATCCGGGGTTACGCGCAGCTTGATTACCCGCGGCGGCAGGTTGTTGAGATCATATTCAGACAGCCGCCGTTGATAGGGAAGAAATTCATAAACCAGCTTTATAAGTTGCAGTTGGTCCTTGCCGACCCGTCGCCTGGCGACGAAGACTTCGAAATTGGAAAAGAAGGAGGTACCCGGCGCGGCAAAGACCACGCCAAGGAAACCGAGAGGCAACTCCTCGACGACCGGGGGATCCGAAGAGGCGTCCATCGGCAGGGGATCCATTGGCTCTAAGATTTTTCTCGCGCCAGAGTCCATTGGCTCTAAGATTTTTCTCGCGCCAGAGTTTCCTGCACTCTCAACTGCTGAAGGAGGCGTCACGGTAGGTGAGCCATCCAAGCGTCCCCTCCCGCCCGAGTGGCCGGCACTCTCAACGGATGGAGGAGGCGGCACGACTTCCGAACCCGCACCGGAAAGCGAGGCCAACCTCGTACCTCCAGCAGGGCCGCCTGAGCCTTCGACGGATGGAGGAGGCGGCACGATCTGTGAGCCATTTCCGGACCCATTTCCGGACAACGAGCCTAAGCGTCCCCGCGCGCCCGAGTGGCCCGCACCCTCGACGGATGGGGGAGGCGGGACAACTTCCGAACCGGAAATCGAGCCCAACCTCGTACCTCCAGCCGAGTTGCCTGCGCTCTGAACCGAAGGAGGCGGCGGTACCACTTGCGAACCCGCACCAGCCATCGCACCCAACCGTGCATCTCCCGCAGCATTGCGCGCAGTCTGAACCAACGGGGGAGGGGGTACGATATTTGGCCCCGCGCCCGACAATGAATTCAACCCTGAACCCACCCGCCCGGCTCTCGCCGAGTTGCCGGCGCTCTGCACCGATGGAGGAGGCGGCACAACTCGCAAGCCACCCGTATTAGGCGCTTTCATAGCCCGTCCTGCGGAAGACCCCCCAAGCTCGGGTGCCGGAGCAACTGCAGAAGCTTGAGGCAGTGCCAGCCGGCGAGCTTTAGCTTGGTCAACGTCTTTGTCAACCTCGGGCGGCGGAGCCACCACGCCAGACGGTCCCGCCAGCGCGTTCCGCCGCGGGCCCGCGGTGGCTGAGAAGGGCACCATGGGTGTAACCGCATGGGAGCCCAAGAAACTCGGCAGCCTGGCCGTAGCCTGCTTGATGTCAGGTGGTGTGACGATGCTCGGTTTTTGCTGCGGCATCACTGGCATCGCCGATTGATGTGGCGGTTTGCGTGGCGACGCATGTTTCGGTCGCGACCGAGCCCCGACGCTCGTCACTCTGCTCTCAGCTGCTGGAAAGGACTGCCTAAGTGGGTAGTAGGTGATAGACCTGTGGACCGCATTTTGCTGCGGGAAAAGTTTTACCGGCGCCCATACTCTGGATTGGCCCCATACGAACAAAATCAGCAGCAGCAAATGGCATAGCATGGACTCCATGAACGAGGACCAGCGGGCCCCGGAGGGGACGAACACGTCGTCCCAGAAAGGTGCAGGGCGTGAGGTGATAGGGACCTGCGGGACTGGGCGCGACAGGAGCAGGTCCGCCAAATTGCGGAAGAACACACGATGGCGAGGTTCCAGTTCGGTCAGCAGCCGGAGACGGGGCGCGGGCGCTGAGCGCTGAACTCTCTGAATTGCAATCAAAACCCCGGGGGCTTTGTCCATTAATACTCGCTGGAGGGGGGAGGAAAACTATTCCCGATTATAGCGCCATTTCAGAGCAAGCGGCGGGTAACCACGGTCACTGCATGGCGGTGCGATCGGTGGGGTTGTTTAAGGACGGGTGAAATGAGGAGAATGAGGGAGGATGTTCGACAGGTCTCTCTCTCCGCCGCAGAAACGCTGCTCCCGCACGCTGCTCCCGTACGTCCTCCCGCAGGTTCGCGGGAGGAGCCGGGAAAGAAACAGAGTTGCGAAGCTAGAAGCTGAACTTGACGGCCAACTGAATGCCGCGCGGACCTCCGCCGCCCAGGAACGGGTTGCCGATGCCTACGTCGCCAGTGGCGACGATATGATAGGCGCCGTTGCCGACTTCGCGGCCATTGGCAGGAGGAGCAAACCCGCACGCGCAACCCTTGGTACCGTCAGGGTAGACCTTTAGCGGCGAAATAGAATTCGCTGCCGGGTCGGCGATAAATGCCGGCAGCACCGGATTGGAGAAGTTGGGATGGTTCAGGATATTGAAGAAGTCGGCGCGTAGTTGCATTGTGAGGTGCTCAGCAAGGACCGTATCTTTGTAGATGGCGAGATCCCACTGTTTAAACGTGGGGCCGACGAGGGCATTGCGTCCCAAGTTTCCATAGTGACGGGTACCGGGCGTGCAGTCGCTCGCGAAACCGGTGTACGTAGCGAGGCTGACCCCCGACGTGTCGCACGGCATAGCGAACGAACTCAACTGAAGGAAGTTAGCGGGATTTTTCTTGTCGTAGACGATGGGTCCGACGACATCCGGACGGTCGAAACCGCCTCCGCCACCGCTGTAATCGTCCTCGTAGTTGTAATTGAGAGTGAACGGCTGTCCGCTCTGCAGGGTCAGAGAGCTATCGGCTCCCCATCCGCTCTTCAATCTCGCCAGGCTGCCACCCCTTTTCGGAAAGGCATAGCTGGCGATCCAGACAAAGCGATTGGGGATGTTGAAGTTCGAGGGCCCCTTTTCCAACTGCGGCCTGGTGCTGTTCTGGGGCTGGGCGGCATTGACCACGAAGTCCTCGCCGTCGCTCGAATTGTCCAGGGACTTCGACCAAACGTAGTTCACGTTTGAGGTGAAACCGTGATAGTTCGTCACGCGCAGGCTGGTTTGGAGGGAGTGATAGTTGGACTGTCCGGTAGAGTTCTCCTGGAAGATGTAAACCGAGCCAGCGGGGTTACCGTAATTTCGTGGTACGGCAAAATCCAAAACGCAGTAATTAGGAGAATTGGCGACAGGCACACCGTTCACTGTGCAGCCCGGTATGACTTTCGCGTACGCAATATCCTGTGCCGTAATAGTCTGCTGATTGGGCTGATTGATATCGAAGAAGCGGAACAAACGGTGCCCTTGGGACCCAACATAACCCACCTGCAGCGTGATCTTGTTGGAGATCTGGCGCTGAATATTGATGTTGTAGTTCTCCATGTAGGGGGTTTTGATATTGCGGTCAAAGGAGAAAATATCGCATTCGTTGACGGGGCCGCAGCTCGGAGTGCCAAAGAACGGCGTGTTGGGAATGTAGACTCCGTTGGCGTCAGTCGCATTGGGATTGATAAGCGCCATCTGGACCGGGTCCGGTCCGATGTTGTTGTACGCTGGCCCAGGAGCATAGAAGGTCGGGTAGGGTAGGTGGCCCAGCATCATGTCTTGTGAGAAGGCGTCGAAGAACAGGCCATACCCGGCGCGGATCACCGTGGTTCCCTTGCCAGTCATGTCCCACACGATGCTGGCGCGGGGCGAGAAGTCTTTCTTGTCGGGATTGTAGAGGTCGGAGAGTCCGCCCGACGCCACCTGAATCAGGCTCCCCGCCGAAGATGAGGTCGGAACAAAGTCGGAGAACAAGTGACTCCGCTCCGCGACCACGCCATAGTAATCCCAGCGCAGTCCATAGTTGAGAACCAAGTGCGGGGTCACGTGGTAGGCGTCCTGAAAATAGAACCCGAAACCGTTCTGATAAGTGTGGCGCCGGGTGTAGCCGGTGTAGTCGAAGGCCCCGAATTCCGACGTCTGGGGAATCATTTGCAACATGTCATCGAGCGTGCTGAATCTGATTCGGCCGCGCGAATACTTGTCGAAAATCTGCTCCACGCTGGTACGGTGGAACTCGCCACCGAACTTGAGGTTGTGTTTGTTGATCTTCCAGGAGAGGCTGTCGATGGCCTGAGTGTTCGTGTCCACGCGCTGCCGGGGATCTCCGGAAGTTGCGCCGAGCTGAGAAAAGAAGCCTGCGGCGCCCGTTGCATTCGGAGACAAAATAATGTCCGGCAGACCGGAGGAGTTGCAGTTCGCGAACGTCACAGGAACGTCGCAGAATCCGATGCTACTTGGGTTGAAGTTTCTATCCTGCGGGAAAAAGCCTTCGGCGAAGCGGTTCCAGCCGAAGCGCACTTCGTTCACCTTCGTCGTCGAGAGCACGCTGACCAGGGAGAGGGAGACGAGCTGTACCCGCGTCGGCGTAACGGTATCAAATCCGGGCAGTTGACCGCCGGTGGCGTTGAGGGCCAGAGGGAACTGCTGGGTACTGTCGCCGAAGAAGTAGCGGCCGCTCACGTTATTCTTGCCGTTGAAGCTGTGATCGATTTTCGCGATGAAGCTGCTGAGGTTGTTGAATGACGGAGCGCTGGCGATGTAATCCGGAGCAAAGTCGTTATTGGCATTGAAGCAGCCAAAGTTGTTGGAGGTGATTCCCGGAATATAGTTCTGCGGGTTGTGCGGATAGACATTGACCAGATCCCGCCCGATAGAGGTGACCTTGCTGCCCAGCGCCGCTTCGGTAGCGTATATCTGAGAGAGCGTCGGGACGCAGTCCACCGACACGACTCCCACGCTTTCGCGCTGGCCTTCGTAGTCGAGGAAGAAGAAAGTCTTGTCTTTGACGATGGGCCCGCCGATCGAGCCGCCAAACTGATTGTTGTGGAATGGCGCCTTGGGGAATTGCGACCCGTCAAAATAGTTGCGGGCATCGAGCGCATTGTTCCGGAAGTACTCAAAGAAATCGCCGTGCACGGCGTTAGCGCCGCTCTTGGTGACGATGTTGACCACAGCGCCGGCGTTGCGGCCGTACTCCGGTTCGAAGTTGGAGAGCACGCGCATATCGGACACGGCATCAATGGGAAGGATTGCCGACGGCGTGGCGAACACGCCGCCCTGGTTGATGGCAGGGTCGTTGCGATAGCCGTCGTTCATGTCGGTGCCATCGAGCAGGTAATTATTGGAGCGTCCGCGCGCCCCGTTCATGGAGAATTCGCCAAACGATCCCGGCGAGTCGGTGATCTGGTCGGGCGAACCTGCGACGCCGGGATTCAAGAAGATCAACTTGGTGTAATCGCGGCCGTTGATGGGCAGGTCTTCAACTCCCTTGCTGGTCAACACACCGCCCAGGTCATTGGATTGGGTTTCAATCTGCGGAAGGTCTCCGCCGGAGACCTCAATCGTCTGCGTGACCTGGCCGGTTTTCAACTGCGTGTCCACACGACGCTCGGTAGCCACGTCCACTGCGACGTTGTTGGTGACTGCGGTTTGGAAGCCAGTCAGGGTTACGGAGACAGAGTATGTGCCGATGGGCAATTCGGACACGCTGTAACTGCCGTCGCCGCTGGTTACGGTCGAACGTTCCAGGCCAGTGGCAAGGTTGCGCACTTTGACGGTCGCTCCGGCCACGAATGCTCCGGAGGGGTCGGTCACGGAGCCAAGGATTGTTCCACGGAAGGTTTGGCCCACGAGCAGGGCCGTCGAAAGCAGAAGGAACACCACCAATAAATGCAGTTTCATTCCTGGTCCTCCTTAAGTCGCGGGCACTGGAATGGACCCATGCTCCGCAAGCAGCAAATACAGTTCCACTTCAGAACGCGGCATTATAAACCAGTGTGCGCGCCAGGTCCGTGTCGAACCTCACAAGAGGAAGTTCGTGGCCGGCAGCGTGCCGGCCGGTCCATCGCGTCGCATGATGATCGCCGGCAGTTTCTTCGGCGTCGGTCAGGGGTAGCTTGCGCATCCCGAGATCGTCGATGATGAGCAAGGGCACCGTTTCCAGGAGCTCCATGCGCTCCTTCGGGTGTGCATTCGGGGTCGTTTGAGCGAGTTCATTAAGCGGCGTGTGGGTTTCGCGAACGGCGCCAAATCGCTGGCGAACTCTCCACCTTCCCGACAAGAATTGTACAAACTGGTGACACCGCGTTGACAACTGCCCGCCGCTGTGGAACTAGCATTCGGCTGCAAACCGGATGGGAAAAAGTATGGTTCAAGCGTCGTGCGCTCCGCGACTTACTTGCTCTCCACTCCGGCCCCACAATCCTTAAGGAGGATCCTGTATGCAGCGTCACAAGATTGCTTTCACAATTTGCCTCGGGCTTGCCGTAACGCTCTTTTCGAGCGCAGCCCTGGCGCAGTATCAACTTACGAATCTGGATTCGAATCAGGCAAAAACGGCCAAGTTCATGGATCCGCTGCAGGTGAACGGCTGGGGACTTGCTCGCAGCTCGGGAAGCCCCTTCTGGGTCAGCGATCAAGGCTCCGGTTGGTCGACAATCTACACTGGCAAGGGAGTCAAGGAGGGCTTGGAGGTCTTGATCCCCTCGGCAACCGGCGCGGGCCCCGGTCAACCAACCGGAATTGTGGCCAACGGATCGTCAGATTTTCAGATAGGGGGACAGGACTCACACTTCCTGTTCGCGACGTTGGACGGGACCATCAGCGGCTGGGCTCCCGGGGCCAATCCCAATGACGCGATCATCGCGGTGAATAACTCGGCGTCCGGCTCGATGTTCACCGGTCTCGCCGTTACCAACCGCCCTTCGGGGAACCTTCTGTATGCCGCCGACCTGGCCAACAACGTCGTTGACGTGTACGACGGAAGCTTCAACCTCGTCAATTCGTTTACCGATAGCACGCTGCCGGCGGGTAACGTGCCGTTCGGCATTCAGGACATCGGTGGCTTGGTCTACGTGGCGTTTGCCCAGGCAGACGAAGCCCCGGGCGGCTACATCGACATCTTCCAGGAAGACGGAACGTTCGTGAAAACGCTCGCGGCGGGCAAGCCCTTGAACCAGCCCTGGGGCTTTGCCGTGGCACCCAAGAATTTTGGGGCACTCAGCAACACTCTGCTGGTCTCGAACAACACGAACAGCGGCACCATCAATGCCTTTAATCTCGAAACCGGCCAGTTCGTGGGCACCGTCAAAGACACAAGCGGCAAGGACATCGTCATCGACCAACTCTGGGGGATTGAGTTCGGTGGTGGCGCGGCCAACAACGGCCGGACCAACCAACTCTTCTTCACCGCCGGTCCGTACAACAATCTGGCGGGAACGTTTGGTGTGATCGCTTTGAAGTAGGCGCTCGAAAAACGAAGATGCAAGATAAGAAAACGTGAAAGGGAAATGCCGCGAAGGCCGCCCGAGAGCAGGCGGCCTTGCGCGCACACAGTCGATTCGGGCCAAAAGCTTGTTGAAAGACGTCAGAAATTGTCATTCCGAGCTAGTCAGAAACCGGGCAGCTCGGGATTCTTTGTCACCTTCGTCCGTACAACGCCGCCGAAATGCTCTCTTCAATAAGCACCCTAGCGTTGCTGCTCGTAAACAGAATTGTTGGGCGTGGGCTCGTCGTACTCGCGTCCATACTTGTTCTTATGCGCAATGCGCTGGCCATTGGCTTCCGGAACTCGAATCACTCCCAAAGACGAAGCATTCTCCGCGATCGTGATCTCCCGCGCCAGCGGCTGCGCATTTTCCGGACCCATGCCCTCGCTCCAGATATGCAACATGTAACGCCCGTAGGGAACGCCCGCCAGGCTGAGTTGCCCGTGCGCATTTGAAACGGCATACAGCGGTGTCGTCAGAGTAATGACCACCGCGCTCATTTCGGGGTGAATATTGCAGAAAATGTAGCTGATTCCGGGCCGGTCGAATCGCACCGTCCGCGAGGTACCCGCCTCGTACAGACCGAGATCGAACCGCTTTCCCTCGAAAAGTGAAAAGACATTGTGGAAGAAAGGATCGCGATTGGGAAACTCCACCATCGACCCCGCCGGAACCACCAGGATGTGCGGCTCGAAGCTCTTGTTCTTCTGCACCAGGCGTGGGTTTTGCGCCGGACTTGCCGGCGGACCGGGGGATGAATTTGGCGGCGCCGCAGCGGCTTCGCCTGCCGCTGCCGTCGTGGTTATTGGCGTCAGCCACACCACGGTCCCGGGAATCGTTCCATGCCGCCTCTTGCCCGCGCCGCTTGCACCGATGACCTCGACGCGCCCGCGCACGGTCGTTGTCGTTATCTGCGTTGTTATCTGCTTCGCTATCTGCGTCGGGAGCTGCGCGTGCAATCCGGCCGCGCTGGCCCACAACATCGCGACCCAGATGATTGTTCTATGGCTCATCGTTGATGGCCTGTCTTAAGTTCTTCACTGCGTTCTTTGCTACGTCTTTACTGCGGCTTCTTACCATGTCGCTTCCGCTCAAAAAAGAACTCCCATCATCAAATTGAGATGTCCTGCGCCGTTCCCGCCGTCGGTAAGCGAATACGTCGTCAGGTGTCGATACTCAGCGGAAAACAACAAGTCCGATCGGGGGCGGTAAATCATGTTCATAAAGCTCCCCTGATTTCTGGCCAGCGTCGCATCCCCGTAGGACTGCGGATATTGGAAGTATTTCAGATCGCTGGCATACGGATTGTCCATTCCAAACGCGGCATTGAACTCCCATTTTTTCGCGGGCCGGTATTTCAATTGCGCCCAGCCACCAATCGAGTTCAACGCTTGCACTTCCGTACTGGGCAACGTCGGATCGCCGCTGAACAACACGCTGCGACCAATGCCGCCGTACAGTCCGCCAAGGGCCCTTCCGCGATAAAACTTTCCGCTCAACGAAAATTGGCGATTGAGCGGCAACTCGATATCTGTCATTCCGGCCCAGCCATCGACATTCCGGCTGAAACCATAATCCTGGCGGGTGTAGTACCCTCCCACGCCCACCCGCAACGGTTGTCCGAAAACATTACGCGTCCACGCGATCCGTGTGCCGTATGCCGGTTGGCGCGATGCTTCCCCAGGCCCCGCCTGCCGGTAATAACCGGTGCCCGGCGCTTCGCCCGTTACTTCGGCCGGAACTGTGCCCGGTGCTTCGCCGCTCACCGGATCGAGAATCCCTCCCTGGAATATCAGGCTTGACTGTTCCCCCAGCGCCACTTTATGCTCCACTCTTATCTGCGGCACCCAACTCCACAAATTCCCCGCATAGGTCAGCGCCGGAATCGCCAGCGTCGCAAACGATGTCGGCGAGTTCGGCGAGAAGAAAATCGCATCTTGCCCGGCCACAACCGAGGTGTTTGTCCAATCCATTCGCATCGTGGCCGTCCGCAAGCGCACGAGTCCGGAGTTGATGCCGTTCGGAATCGACGGGAACCCACCCGCCAGATCGAGTTGCAGGTCCGCCGTCGTCTTCGCACCCGCCACGGTCGGCCCGAATGCCTCGAACCCGATTTCCGATTGTCGCAGCGTCGCACCGAAACTTCCTCCTGAGCCGCCTGGCGGCCGCGCATACGCGAGCGTGGGGAGATCAATGCTATCCACCACACCCTGATTGCTCGCCAGATTCATCAGAACAATACCCGACAGCCGCACCCGGTACTTCGATGCGCTTTCCACTTTCGTCTGATACTGATCGTCCACTTTTCCGCTCAGCAGTTGGTATTCCTCTTCCAGGCTGGCCGCATGCTCGCCTTTTTTCCGATCTTGTTTAGGATCTTCCGCTCTTTGATCTTGCGGCGTCCCGTTCTCCAAGACGTTCTGTAAGACCTCCACCGGCACGGGGCTGGCCGTTGACGTCGCCGACTTCGCTACCGCATTCCTTAACACCGCATTCCGCGGCCCCGTTTCTGTGCGGACCTCTTCCAGTTCCCGGCGTAGTTCCGCCGTTTCCGTGCGCGCTCGCTGCCAATCGGAGCGCATTCCGGCAACCGCCGCCTGCAACTCGCGAACCTGCTCCCGCAACTCGCGAACCTGGTCACTGACCGACTCATGCAACGATTCCGGAGAAGGTGGCTGCGTCCGATTCGCAGGTTCCTGCGCGGCGCCGAATGCACTCCACGCCGTCACACCTAGCAGCATCCCCCATCGCAACCCTTCGAACCAGCGCGTCTCGCTCATACTCATGTCGCCTCCTGCCACTCTCCGCACTTCATTCTGAATTTTAGGTATGCACTTCAGTCTGTATCCCGGATCTGCATTCGGGGAGTTCGCCACCGAACTGGCGTCTAGTTAACATGCCGGGCCGCCAAAACATTTTCCGCCGAGGGATTCAGCGGAATATTCGCGCAGAATGTCGTTCCCGAAGCCGAAGTCCGCTCCACCGTGACGTCGCCCCCGTGGTCCTGCAGAATCTTCTGCACCACCGTCAATCCCATCCCGGTGCCATTTTCCTTGCCGTAGCTCACAAACGGTTCGAACAGTCGGTCGCGCACCGCCTCCGCGATTCCGGGACCGTTGTCCCCGATGCGAATTTCCAGACTCTCGCCCTTGCGTTTCAGCTCGATATCGATTTTCCCGGATTCGGCCGGCACCACCTCGCACGCGTTCAGCAGTAAGTTGAGCAAGGCGCGCTCCAGTTTCTTGAAGTCGAACCAGCCCTCGGTTGGCCCTTCGCAAGAAATCCGGATCCGTATGCGCTGGAATTCCGGATGCGCCTTCACGCCCTGCACCGCCCGCTCCACCGCCGAGCGCACGTCGCCGTATGTGGGACGCAGCGACTCTCGTGTGCGGGAGAATTCCAGCAGCGACTCGATCAACTCCGTCATCTGGTTGACCGCAATCCGTATCTCGGCATATAGATCTTCGCGCTGCCCCGGCGTCAGGTTGCTCTCGCAGAGAAATTCCGCATTGGCCATGACCGCCGCCAGCGCATGCCGCAGATCGTGCGAGATCGAACTCGCCATGCGCCCAATCGTCGCCAGTCGTTCCGCATCCAGCAACTCGCGCTGAGTTTTCTGCAGATTCTTCCTCATCCGGTCGAAGGTTCCGGTGACCTCAGCGACTTCGTCTCCGCCCCGCACCTGCAGCGGATAGGCAAAATCGCCCAGTTCCAGCGCCCGCACTCCCGCCACCAGATTCTCCAGCGGACGCGTGAAAGTGTGCGAGATCAGAAAAACCAGCAGGCTCCCCGCCAGAACGGCGGTCAGCCCGAGCGCCAGCAGCAATTCGTTCAGGCTGCGCAAAAATGCAGTGGCCTGATCGAACGATTTCAACACCCATAGATTCAGCGGGCGTGCACCCGACATCGGCAAATCCACCGCCGTTGCCAAAAAACGTTCCTCGCCCAGCCGAATCTGATCCCCTTGCGGAGGGCCGCCCGCCTCCGTTCGCGGCGCCACGCGGAGCAACTCTGATTCCTGGGCAGGCTTCAGCGTACTCCGCACAATCAC
>JBEKFN010000018.1:0-21743 GCA_050013295.1 Terriglobales bacterium | reverse complement strand
TGGCCGATCTGCCCGCGCCTGAAATTACTCGCGAAGCTTATGCGGCCGAGAACGGGATCGACGCCACGAAGCCCTGGATCACTCTGATGCCGGGCAGCCGCCGGAAAGAAGTGGGCATGAACCTGCCGACGATCCTTGGGGCGGCGGATCGCCTAGAGAAAGATCGTCTGGAGAAAGATCGTTCAAAAAAAGATCGCCTAGAAAAAGATCGCCAGGGCAGTGGTTATGAATTCCTGCTGCCGGTGGCGCGCACGCTCGACGCGGCGTTTCTTAAGGGATTGACGGAGACGCGGCAAGCCGCGTCTCTACGGGGGAATATTCACCTAGTCCCCGAGGCGCTGCCTGCTCTGTTTCACTCACGCGCCGCAATTGTTGCCAGCGGCACGGCTACGGTCGAAGCCGCCCTCATGGGCACTCCGTTTGTCATGGTTTACCGCGTATCTCGGGTGACCTACGCGCTGGGCAAGCCGCGTGTGAAAGTTCCTTACTTTGCGATGGTCAACCTGATTGCCGGCGAAGAAGTCGTCCCCGAACTGGTGCAGCACAAGTTCACGGTGGAAAATGTCGTCAGGGAGTTGAACAGGATCATCCCTGATGGCGAGCCGCGGGCGCGCATGATCGAGCGGTTGGCGGCGGTGAAGGCCAGACTGAAGCAAGGGAGCGGCTCGGGCGCGCCTCCTTCGGAAATGGCGGCGGAGATCATATTGAAGGAGATCAGCCAAATGTCAACAGTAAGTCAAAGGCCGCGGACAGGAGTGTCCGCGCCACACGCAACCTGAACAAATTTCCCTCACCCTTGTCGGCACAGCATCTTTTGCGGGAAAATTAACATCTTAGAAACTGTAGCCCTGCCAGGAGACTCTACTTGAAGCTCTGCCACTCTCGACCAGCGCGCCGGGCGCTCTGTCTATCTGTTGTCTTTTTTCTCGGCTTGTTTCTTAGCTTGGTCGCGAACCGGTCGGCGCTGGCGGCCGAGAAAACGCGTCTGCGCGCGGACGACTACCAGATCGACGTGGAACTCCTGCCGCAGACTCACAAGCTCACCGCGCGCGCTACGGTAAAAGTCACGGCGCTCGAAGACCTTAGCGTGGTCACGTTGCAGTTGAACAACGCGCTGCGCATTACCAAGCTCAGCGACGCCAATAACAAGCCACTTACTCCGGAGCGCAACACGCAGGATTCGACGGTGCGCTTCGCGCTCACGAGCGGCCTGGCAAAAAATACGACCACCACCTTTTACTTCGAATACGAAGGCACGCTGGAAAGCGCCGACGACAGCCCGGTTCAGGGATTGAAGCTCGCCTATGTCGGCCCCGATACCAGTTACCTGCTTTACTCCGGACTGTGGTTTCCGGTCGCGGGCTACGGCGTCAACCGCTTTACTGCGACGATCAGCGTTACCGTCCCGGCGCACATGGTGGTGATCGGCAGCGGGAAGGAACCGTCCGCGGCGGCGGCGCCAACTGCAACATCAAAGAAGCCCGCGACCGCGCTGGCGAACTCCAAGACCTTCACTTTCGCGTGGGACAAGCCGAGTTTCCCGGGCACGATCGTTGCGGGCACCTTCAAGGAATTCAAGAGCGACGAAGCGGGCATCGACTTGCACGTGTTCTTCAAGCCAAATAAACAGGACCTGGGCGCGGAGTACGCATCGACGGCGATCAAGGAGTTCACGTACTTCGTCACCCAGTACGGAGTCGCACCCTCGACGCATTTAAAAATCGTTGAAATCCCGGATGACACAGTGCCCTCGGCGTGGGCGCCTGAAATCGCAGCGCTTTCGAGCCGCGCGATCACGGAGAAGACCAACTACCGGTTACTGGCCAATACGATTGCTCATCAGTGGTGGGGCGTCTCGGTGAGTCCGGCGTCGAAAGACGACTGGTGGATCAGCGACGGCTTCGCGCGCTACTCCGAAGCTCGCTACGTAGAGAGCGCGGCGGGCGCCGCCGGACTCGGGGAAATGGTGAAGGACATGTCGGTGGGCGCGCTCGCCTATGACAGCGTGCCGCTTTCAAGCGCCGCCAAGCTGGACTATTTTTCTCCCGAATTTCAGTCTCTGGTCACAGACAAGGGCGCCATGATCCTGCACATGCTGCGCTGGGTCGTGGGCGAGAAGAAGTATCTGCAGATCACGCGCGACTTCGCCGCCAAGTATGCGGGTAAATCCGCCACCACCGATGATTTCCGCGAACTCAGCGAGAAAGTGTATGGCGAAAAACTCACCTGGTTCTACTCGCAGTGGATGGATTCCACCAGCGCCCCCGAGTTCAAGGCCAAGTACACGTTCTACCGGCTGGGCAACAACAAGGGCTTCCGCATTGTCGGCGCCATCACGCAAGATCTGGATCTGTTCCGCATGCCGGTTAGTTTGAGAATCGATACCGACGGAAGAACGGAAGAAAGACGCATCGAAGTGGTGGGCACAGATTCTCCGTTTTCGGTCGAAACCTTTGGACGCCCGCGAAGGATCACGGTCGATCCCGAAAACCGCGTGCTGACCAACTCCAGGGACATCAAGCTGCGTTCCTCCATCGTGCGCGGACAGGGTTTGATCCAACAAGGCGATCTGGCGGGTGCGCTGAGCGAATTCAACAAGGCGCTCGAAGTCAACAAGAACAGTTCGCTCGCTCACTACCGGGTCGCCGAGGTGTTTTACATGCAGAAGAATTATCAGGCGTCGGCCAACGCCTACCGCGCATCGCTGAATGGCGACGGGGAGCCGCGCTGGACCGAGGTTTGGAGCCACTTGCAACTGGGCAAGATTTTCGACGTAACCGGCCAGCGCGAACGAGCCGTCAATGAATACCGGCAGGCCATTCAGACCAACGACAATACCCAGGGCGCGCTCGAGGAATGCCGCCGCTACATGCAAAAGCCTTACGAGCGGGAAAAAGGAAGCTAAGCTATCCGGCGCTGACCCCGGTCACGGACGCTCCGAACTGTCGCACGAAATCGGGCCTGCGTTTGTGAGTTCGAATAATGCCGCTGAAGCATTGTAAATGCGGGCTCAGCAAGAGCCGCGCCTCCTTGACCCGTAACCGGGGCAGCGCGTACAGTCTTAAGCAAGGGTGGGGTGTTTATGTCCAGCGAAGCCGGCAAATATCTAAAATTTGGTTCCGTCACCGTGCTGATTCTGCTCTCGCTCGGCTATCTTGCCTACACCGGCGTGCAGGACAGCAAAAGCTACTACGTCACCATCAAGGAATTGAACGGCATGGGAAAAGAGGCTTACGCCAAGCGCCTGCGTGTGGCTGGAAACGTGGTGCCCGGCTCGATCAAGCGCTCCGGAACCCGCGTGGATTTCATGCTGAAGGAAAACGACCTGACGCTGCCCGTTTCGTATACTGGGACCGAAGCTCCGCCCGACACTTTTAAAGACGACTCGCAAGCCTTGGCCGATGGCAGCTTCGGACGCGATGGCGTCTTCCACGCCAAGCAACTGCAGGCCAAGTGCGCGTCGAAGTACGCGCCGCAGCCCGGTCAACCCGGAGCCACTCCGGCCGCTGAGCCCGGCAAGAGCATGTCGCAGGCCCAGAGTTCCGGGTCGAGCGGAATGGCGAATTAGCCTCCATTCCTTATTCCTTTGACTGAAAACACCCCCGTCCCCGTCATCACTGTTTCGAACCTGATCAAACAGTTTGGCCGCTTTGCCGCGCTGCGCGGCGTTACCGCGGAATTTTCCGGCGGCAAACTCTATGCCATTCTTGGCGATAACGGCGCCGGCAAAACTACACTGCTGCGCACCCTGGCGGGACTCAACCAGCCGTCGAGCGGGCATATCTTAATCCTCGGCTCCAGCAAGTTTCACGACATCTGCCAGCAGGTGGGCTACATGGCGCATCCTTCTCTGCTCTATGACGAGATGAGCGGGATGGAGAACCTGGACTACTTTGCCCGGCTGTACGGAATCACCAGCAGCACGCGGTGCGCGGAGGTCATTCGCGCGGTCGGTCTGGATCCCGGTCTCGTTCGCCCCGTCGGCCAGTATTCACAAGGCATGCGGCAGAGGATGTCCTTGGCGCGGGCTTTATTAAACAACCCCAAAATCTTATTGCTCGATGAGCCCTTCTCGAATGTGGACACCCATTCCGCAACGGAAATGGTCCACCTGCTGGCCCGTACCCGCGATCAGGGCAAAACGCTATTCATCGTCACCCACCAGGCATCGTTGCTCGAGGGCGTGGCCGATGAGTTCGTATGGATGGACTCCGGCAGAATTGTCGGGCGCACGCGGGAACTGAAACGGCCGACGGACGGGTGTGGTGGCGGGGCTCTGCCCCGCCGGGACGGGGCGGAGCCCCGTCACCACACGAGTTCGGAAGCGGGAGAGAGAGCGGGAGAGAGCACGCCATGATTCCGCAGACTGCGACCACGCCCACCGGCATCACCCGCGTCACGCTGCTCAAAGACCTCCGCCTCGAGTGGAGATCGAAGGACGCCATCAACTCCATGCTGTTCTTTTCTCTGCTGGTGGTGGTCGTGTTCAGTTTTTCGTTCGATCCGAGCGCCGAAGAATCGCGCCAGATCGCCGGCGGATTGATCTGGGTGGCGTTCCTGTTCGCGGCAGTGGTGGCGCTCAACCAGACCTGGGCGCGAGAAATGCGCAACCAGGTGCTCGACGCCTACCGCGTCTCGCCCGCACCAGCGAACTCGCTGTTCATGGCAAAGACGCTGGGCAATTTTATTTTTGTGAGCGTGCTGGAAGCGCTCATGACTCCATTGTTCATCGTGTTTTACCGGCTGCGGGCGCTGGGCCCGGCGTGGCAACTGCTGCTGGTGGCGGTGCTCGGAACCTGGGCGCTGGTGGTCAACGGAACTTTCTTCGCCGCCATGTCCCTGCGTACCCGCAGCCGCGAGATTATGCTGCCGTTGCTGCTGTTCCCAATCTCGATCCCGGCCCTCCTCGCCATGGTGCAATCCACCACCTCTATACTGAACGGCGAAGGCGCGCGTTTCTGGATCGTGTTGCTTGTGACCTACGATCTGGTGTTTACTACGGTGTGCTTGCTCTTGTTTGAAACCGTCTTGAACGCGGAATGAACGAAGAATTGAGACATTGAATCATTGAGTCATTGAATCCTTTAAAACATTATGGATTTTTCAATGATTCAATGACTCAATCAATCAATGATTCAATGACTCTATGAAACGCGCCTTCCCCATCCTCGGCATCCTGACCGCGATCCTGTTGAGCTACGCGCTTTACCAGGCGCTGGTGGTTGCGCCCACCGAACGGACCATGGGCGACGTGCAGCGGATTTTCTACTACCACGTGCCTTCGGCCTGGACGGCGTTCATCCTCTTCTTCATCAATTTCGGAGCCTCGGTCTTCTATTTGATAAAGCGCAACCCCGCCGCCGATATCGTCGCGCTGGTCAGTGCCGAAGTCGGCGTGGTTTTCTGCACCGTGGTGCTGGTCACGGGGCCCATCTGGGCGCGTCCGGTTTGGGGGATCTGGTGGACGTGGGACATGCGCCTGACCTCGACGCTGGTGCTGTGGCTTATCTACGTGAGCTACCTTTTTCTGCGCCGCTTCTCTTCCAGCGGAGAGACGCCCTTACTGGCGGCTTCCCTGGCGGTTCTGGGCGCGCTGTGCGTGCCCTTCGTTTACTTCTCGATCTGGTTCTTCCGCACCCAGCACCCGCAGCCGGTCATGGGCGGAGGCGGATCGATCGATCCCCGCATGCTGCATGTGCTGCTCATCAACTGGCTGGCGTTTTCCTGCTTCGCTTTTATGGTTTGCTGGTCGCGCTATCGACTGGAAAAGCTGCAGCGCGACGTCGACCACGCCCATGCCATGGAATCGCTGTTGGGCTCCCGCGGGAGTGTGCGATGAGCGGAAACACACGGTACCTCTTTGCTGCCTACGCCGTTACCTGGGTCATCCACATCACCTATTTGTGGACCATCGTCCGCCGCTACGCGCGCCTGAAGCGAGAGATCGGGGAATTGAAAAAAACGGATGTCAGGTCTTAGGTCTCAGGTGTCACGCTCGTGGTTTTATCGCCGACGTTTTTCCTGAGACCTGAGACCTTGGACCTGCCTTTTTCGTTGCAACCATTTGGCCCTCTTTTTGCTTCTCATTATTCGGACCACGGCGTCTGCCCAGCTTGACAGCGTATCTGTTGGATGTAAAAGTATTTGTTTGGTTTAATCCCAGTTTTGGTGACAGGTACGCATCCGCTTCGTAGGGGGCGTCGAGCGGCAGCGGTGTTTGTGCGCCTTCTTGTTCTCACCCCACGCAATTGGGAAATCGGAGGAGCTTCGTGAATCGGAATTATCCTATGTCGGTAGGAAGATCGGTGAGACGTTCGGTAACAGGAGATGGGATGAAGGCTGCGTTTCTGGCGGCGGCCATGCTCGCCAGCGCAGGCGTCGTGTTTTATCTTGGAACCGCTGTACACGCCGCCAAAAGCGGCGGGCTAGGATCTTCCGAGCAAGGTTCTGGCGAGCAAAGATCTGCCGCCCACCAGGCGCTTTCTGCGACGGCGCTTTCGCTGCCGCTGTTCTTCGAGCAGAACCAGGGTCAGACCGCTCCTCAGGTCAAGTTCCTGGCGCGCGGCGCCGGCTACGGCCTGTTTCTCACCGCCGACGAAGCGGTGCTGGAACTGCAGACTTCAGCCGTCAGCACTCAGCATTCAGCTCTCAGCTCTCAGCGTGCGTCCAGTTCTGTGATTCGCATGAAGCTCGACGGAGCAAACTCTTCCGCCCACATTTCCGGCACCGAGCCACTCCCCGGCAAGAGTAGCTATTTCATTGGAAACGATCCTTCCAAGTGGCGTCATGACATTCCGCAGTTTGCCCGCGTGGAGTATCAGGCGGTTTATCCGGGCGTCAACCTGGTGTACTACGGCAATCAGGGACAGCTCGAATACGACTTCCGGGTCGCGCCCGGCGCTGACCCGAACCAGATTGCGCTGAGCTTCGAAGGCGCTTCCGCGCACATTATTTCCGCGCACATTATTTCGCTTTCGGAGGATTCGGGCGATTCCGGCGATCTAATTCTCTCGACAGACCAAGGCGACGTGCGTTTCCACGCGCCGAAGGTCTATCAGCCCGCCACGCCCGAGTCCGGAAGTCCGTCCGGCAATGCCCCGAAGACAATCGCGGGAAGTTTCCGCCAGCTCGCCGACAACAAAATCGGTTTCACTATCGGAGACTACGACCACAGCCGCGAACTCGTGATCGACCCGGTTCTAAGCTATTCGACCTACCTCGGCCTCGGCGGCGAGGTTCCTCCGGTGAAAGTCGCGATCGATGCCGCCGACAATATTTACCTCGCGTACTCAACCAGTTCAGCGAACTTCCCCTTTCCCGGCTCACCGACCATCCCGCCGCTACCGGGGCAGGGGAATCTTAGCGGCGCGCAGAACATATTCATTGCCGTTATCAATCCGACGCCGCAATTGAACAGCCCCACGCTGTTGTTTGCCACCTACCTGGGCGGCTCGGGGACCGACAGCCTGGCGGGCATCGCGGTCGACACGACCCGCAATATCTATGTTGCCGGTACGACCACTTCTACCGACTTTCCTACCAGCAACGCACTCCCCCAACCAGGCCCCGTAAGCGGGACCCACGGATTCGTCAGTGCGATCACCTTGGTTAACTCCATCTACAGTCTCACGTATTCCACTTATCTCGCCGGCAATGGTGTCGATACGGTCACCGGACTGGCCATCGACGCCGTTCAGAACGCCTACGTCACTGGTACCACCACTTCCAGCAACACCACTCAAACGCTCTACCCCTTCCCCGCTAGCCCGAACGGCTTTCAGACGGTGTCGAATTCTCCCGGGAATCTCCAGTTCTTCGCTAGCAAGATCAGCACAACTGCCAGCGGTTACCAGAGCATGCTCTACTCCACCTACTACGGTGGGGGATATCCTTCTGCGGCAACCGGAGTGCCGATAATTGCGGTTGGCGGCGGCATTGCCGTGGACCCTCCGCCGAATACTTCTCCCAACATGTATTTCACCGGCACCACCAACATGCTGAACCAGATCCCGACCGGTTTGGGGCTGGCGCCGTTTCCGCTCTTCAACGCGCAGCAGTCGTGCCTCAACGAATCCGGCAAGAATAATTGCACCCCGGCCCCGCAAACCCCGACGACCACTCCGGACGCCTTCGTTGCCAAGATCAATCCGAACCTGGCTGCCTCCAATCCGGTCTACGCCACCTATATAGGCGCCAGCGGTGATGACTATGGCAACGCCATCGACGTGGACACTTCCGGCAACGCCTACGTCACCGGTTGGACCGACTCGAACGATTGGGTTTGTGGCGCCTGCAGCTCGACTGAATTTCAGCCCATTAGTGGGTCAGTTGACGTGCCGGGGGGGCAAGACGCCTTCATCGTCAAGATCGGCAATCTGAGCGGGTCGGAATATCCGATGACCTACTTCACATACCTGGGCGGCGCGGGCAACGACATCGGCCATGACATTAAGGTGGATTCGGTGCAAGCCGTCCACGTGGTGGGCACCACCTTCTCCCCGACGGGCAGCTTCCCCATCGTCAACCCCCTCCAGCCGCCGACAAGCTCGTACAATGGAGGCGTGTATGGCGGTGAGGGAGACGCCTTCGTCGCGCTGATTTCAACCACATCGGGGGGCACATACTCGCCCACCGATAACCCCCTTGGCGATTTCTCGACCTATCTGGGCGGCAGCGGATCGGATCAGGGCACAGGAGTCGCCATCGACCCTGTCTACGGCTCCACTTATGCGGCCGGCGTCACCCAATCCCCGAACTTCCCCACTACTCCAAATGCATACCAGGCGCAGTTGAGCGGGACGCAGAATGCCTTCGTGAGCAAGATCGGCAACAGCAGCACACTCACCATAACCACCCCCAGTCCATCTCCCTTCCCGGCGGTCGCGGCCGGAAACCAGGTCGAGTTTACTTTCGTTATCACCAACACCGGAACCGACCCGGCAAACCAGTTGGTTTTTACCGTGCTAGGATTGCCTACCAGCGGCCTGGCACAACCCCCGACAGCCCAAGTCAACAGCGGCTTGGGAAGCTGCAACTCGGTGCAAGGGCCATCGATCACCTGCACGATTCAGACCCTGGCTGTGAATTCCCAAGCAACCGTCGAAGTCTTCGTGACCCCATCCATTCCCGTCGTCAATGGGGGGCAAATCTCTATCTCGGGCAGCGTCAGCGCAAACGGCGGTTCAGTGGGAGCGTCCATGCCGCAGCCAACCGTGTACGTCGTCGACTTCGAGATCAGCGCCTCGACCCCGGCCCCCATCAATGCCGGCGACATTGCTACGATCCTGGTCACCTTTACTCCTACGCCCCTAAAGGGCTTTGGCTATAACGCCGTCATCACCCCCAGCCAAACCACGTCGCCGTCGATGGTCACCGCATCCACTCCCACCTTCTCGCCCCTTACGGTCACGCTTTCGGGGACCGCTCCTGCGACTACGACCCTAACCATCGCTACCGTGGCTCGCCCCGTGATCACCGGCAGCCTCTTCCGCCGCCGCTCGTTCTACGCCGCCTGGCTCCCCATCGGAGGCCTGAGCCTCGTCGGACTGGGGATCGGTGTTGGCCGCAAACGGCGCCGCTGGTTAGTCGGAGCAGTGCTGTGCCTGATCGCGGGCATAATCCTGCTGCAGCCGGGCTGTGGATCATCCTCCAGCAACACTCCCGCCACTGCCGGGGGCACGTTGGCTGGAACCTACATCCTCACCATCAACGGCTCTGCCGGAACGGGAGCGGTGCACACCTATCCGGTGACATTGACGGTGAACTAGACCAACGCAAGGCGCCTTTTTAAACTTCTCGATTGGAGCCTCCGCGACGGCGGAGGCTTCATTCTTTAGAAGCGCTCCGTGGCATCCCGCCTAAGCCCCTGCCAACAAGCCGAATTCAGTGCTTGACAATATTTCATATTGCGATATTATTATCGCAATTTGGCATATATGACGCTCGGCGAAAAAATTCGCTACCTCCGCGAGGTCGAAGGTTCCCTCCGCGGCTTAAATCGGCCCCTCACCCAACAGGAGTTGATGAAGGGCATTCAAGCCGAGACCGGCAAGACCATCAGCCAGTCGTATCTCTCCCAGATTGAGCGCGGCAAGCGTCCGCACATGACGCAATCCTCGCGCACTTTGCTGGCGCGCTTTTTCAAGGTGCATCCGGGCTTCCTGGTCGACGACCCCGAGGGCTATCACACCGAACTCGTCAGCGACTTACGCACTACCGAAGGTCAGCTCGACGTGTGGCTGCTGCAAGGCTCGGAGCGTTTCGCCAGCGACCCGGAGGTGAGCGACGTCCTGATCAAGGTGGCGCGTGACCAGGACACTCGGCGCTGTCTGTTGCTGCTCGGTGAAATCCTGAACACGCCCGGGCTCGCCGACCGCCTGTTCGAAGCTCTGCGTCCGGAACTCGCGCGCGCCACCGGCAGCGCCCCCAGGAGGCGAAACCTATGACCGGAAATATGACCTGGAATATGACTTGGGCTGATTTTTACCTGATCTGTTTCGCCGTCGGTTTTCTGCTGAGTGCGATTTCGTTCATCGCGGGTGGATTGCGCTGGCACTTGCACCTTCCGCATTTTCCGCATAGCGGCGGGCATGTAGCCGTGGGACACACGCCCGTGGCTCAGAGCCATGTCGGCAACGGCACGGCGGCGCATGCCGGTCGCCAGGCGCCGGTCTCGCCTTTCAACTTCATTACGCTGACCGCGTTTCTCGCGTGGTTCGGAGGCGCCGGATTCTTGATCACGCGCTTCTCGAGCATATGGTTCGCGCTCGGACTGCTGATCGCCATGGCAGCCGGACTCTTCGGCGCCGCCATCGTTTTCCTGTTCTTCACGCGCGTGGTGATCTCGCACGAGGAAAACATGGACGCAGCCGACTACGAAATGGTCGGCGTGCTGGGACGAATCTCGATGCCCATCCGTGAAAATGGCACCGGCGAAATCATCTACTCCCAGGCCGGCACGCGCCGGACCTGCGGCGCGCGCAGCGAAAACGGCAGCGCGATCGAAAAAGGCGAGGAGATCGTAGTCACAAGATATGACAAAGGCATTGCATATGTACGGTTGTGGGAGGAGATGAGCAACGAGGAGCTAACGGCTAAGAGCTAATAGCTAACGGCTGAATTATGAGCGACGCATTTCATGGCGATGTGCTGGCGGAAGAAACGCATACCGGACGAGTGTGGATCCTGCTAATGGTGCCGGCACTGATCGGCCCGGCGATCTCATTGTCGCGGCCGCACGGGCGGACATCCGTGGTCGTCTCGGCGGCGACCCTGGTAGTTCTCATGGCGCTGGGCGTGAGCGCCATGGCATGGAGCGGATTCCAGTACCGGTTCCTGCGGCACGGGGTTGAGATTCGGATGCTTGGATTCCGTCTGCGCTCGATTCCGAAGCAGTCGATCGTGAGCTATTCGATCGAGCCCTGGGCTTTTATTCGCGGCTACGGCATTCGCGGCATCGGCAGCACGCGCGCCTACGTGGGTGCAACACCGTTGTACACATCCGGACTTCGACCGGCGAGATTTTCCTGGGGCACAGCGATCCGGAGCGGATCGTCCGGGACCTGGATATGGTGACGGGCGTTTTGACGCGCGGTTAGACCAGTTGCGGAAACGCTCGGGTCTCGTATCAAGCGATTGCGCTGGCGAAGCCGGTTTCGTATCAGGGCATCGCTTTAGCGATGCCGTAAGTTTTCGAAATTAGGCGCCCTTTAGGGGCAGGAGCAACGAGCAACGATTTTTCAGGAGGCGATATGTATCTCGGCATAGCAATTGAAATCTGGGTCGTCGCGGGACTGATGGTTCTGGCCATCCTGTTCCTGATGAGCATGCTGGCCCGCTTATACCGCAAAGCGGGACCACATCAAGCGCTGATCGTCTACGGCTTTCGCGGAACCCGCGTCATCCAGGGACACGGCACCGTCATCTTTCCCATGGTCGAAAGCTGCAGGGACCTTTCGCTCGAACTCATGTCGTTCGACGTCGCCCCGCAACAGGACCTCTACACCAAGCAGGGCGTCGCCGTCACCGTCGAGGCGGTCGCTCAAATCAAGGTGAAGTCCGACAAGGAATCCATCCTCACCGCGGCCGAGCAGTTCCTCACCAAAAGCGATCAGGAGCGCGAAGGCCTGATTCGCCTGGTAATGGAAGGCCATCTGCGCGGCATCATCGGACAGCTCACGGTCGAAGAAATCGTCAAGCAGCCGGAGATGGTCGGCGATCGCATGCGCGCGACCTGCGCCGATGACATGAACAAGATGGGCCTCGAAGTCATTTCTTTCACCATCAAAGAGGTCCGCGACAAGAACGAATACATCACCAACATGGGCAAGCCCGACGTCGCTCGTATCAAGCGCGACGCCGACGTCGCCACCGCAGAAGCCGAGCGCGACACCGCCATCAGGCGCGCTATCGCGACTCGCGAAGCAGCGGTTGCAAAAGCGCAAGCCGATCAGGAGCGCGTGCTCGCGGAAACGCTCTCCCAGGCCAAGCAGGCTGAATCGCAGCGCGACCTCGAGGTCAAGAAAGCGCAGTACCTCGAAGTAACGAAGAAGCAGCAGGCGCAGGCCGACAAGGCTTACGACATTCAAACCAACGTCATGCAGCAGCAAGTCATCACCGAAAGCGTGAGAGTGCAGCAAGTCGAAAAAGAAGGACAGGTCAAAGTCCAGGACGCCGAAATCAGTCGCCGCGAGAAAGAACTCATCGCGACCGTATTGAAAGGCGCCGAGATCGAGCGCCAGCGCATCGAAACGCTGGCCGCCGCCGAAAAACAACGTTTGATCGCAGAAGCCGAAGGCCACGCGTCCGCGATTCGCGCCCAGGGAGAAGCCGAGGCCGAAATCATCTTCAAGAAAGGTGAGGCCGAAGCGAAAGCCATGAACGTCAAAGCCGCGGCTTATCAGGAATATAACCAGGCTGCGGTCGTCGACAAACTGATCACCGGGCTGCCAGAGATAGTGAAAGCCCTGGCCGCGCCGTTAGCCAATGTGGACAAAATCACTATCGTCTCCACCGGCAACGGCGACTCCGCCGGGATGAACAAGATTACCGGCGACATCACTAAGATGGCGGCGCAAGTGCCGGCCTTGTTCGAAACACTCAGCGGCATGCCGCTAGGAGAACTAATAGGCAAGGTGCGGCAGATCGGCGACAAATCACCGAAGCCGGAGGAAAAGCAGTAAGTGGAGCAGTCGATGGGCGTTAGTCGTTAGACGTCGGTCGTCAGCAATCGTTGTTCGGCAGGAACGCGAACAGCCAACGACGAGCAGCGAACGACAAACGACCATCGACTAAGACTAACGACTAACGACAGATTCTAGGAGGTATCTGTGCAAGAGGAACTTCATCACGCCAGATCACTCGCCCTGTCCGTCGCCCTCGGGGCTGCCATGGGCGCGGCCATCGGTGCCGCCACCGGACATATGGGCGTCTGGGTCGCCGCCGGAATCGCAGCTTATATCGCGATTTCCCTGGTAGGCGGCGCCTGGAGCAAGAAACCAAACGACCAACGACGAACGACCAACGACTGAAGCAAAGGAGCCCCTTATGGCATTACTCGAACGCGTTTCCACCTTAGTCCGGGCCAACCTCAACGACTTGATCGACAAAGCCGAGGAGCCCGAAAAGATGATCAAGCAGGTCATCCTCGACATGAACAACCAGCTCTTGCAGGTCAAAACGCAGGTGGCCATCGCCATCGC
The DNA here is from genome assembly GCA_050013295.1 of Terriglobales bacterium. Lineage (GTDB taxonomy): Bacteria > Acidobacteriota > Terriglobia > Terriglobales > Acidobacteriaceae > Acidiflorens. The sequence goes on along the minus strand of JBEKFN010000018.1, from coordinate 8,043 downwards.
CGACCAGCATCTGCTCGAAAAAAAGAAACTCGAAAACGACGACAAAATCCAGGAGTGGATGCGCAAGGCCGAACTGTCGGTCGACAAGAAACAAGACGACTTGGCCCGCGCCGCTCTGCTTCGCGTTGAAAGTTATCGCGACCTGAGCGCCAACTTCGCCCAGCAGCTCGAAGACCAGAAAGCTCAAGTCGAGAATCTGAAATCGGCGCTGCGCAATCTCGACCAGAAGTTAGCCGAGGCCAACGCCAAAGCGGATCTGCTGATCGCGCAGCACCGCCGCGCCCGCGCCGCGAACCGAGCTACGGACGCACAGTCCGGTATGAGCGCCAACACCAAGTCCGCCACCTTCGATCGCATGAAAAGAAAAGTAGCCCGCGAAGAAGCCATCGGCGGAGCCAAAGCCCAGCTCCTGGCCGACGACGTAGAAGACCGCCTCGCCGCCCTGGAAAAAGAAGACCGCATCGAGCAGTTACTAACCGAGCTAAAAACCAAGCGCGGAGCATAGCCCCGCTGGGGACACGTGCGCGTATGGTACAGCATGTTTGACGACTTGTATGACGCGATATCAATGATGTGGTCTCGGCGATGGCCCACATCTGAAGGTGAGGTCACGGCTGTTGACCTTGAGAGGATCAGGCATGCCAACAGCAGAAATGCCACCCTACGCTTGGCAATTGCGTATAAGTTTTCACTAGGTGACGACGGGCCCTATACGGGCGAGTCATTTTGGCAACCGAGTTTCTGCGCGAAGAGAAGAGTCTTTGCAGCTAGACACAAGGTCCGGGCACGTCAGCGCGTCACCGTGCGCTATCGGCTGGATGATCCCAGCGCAAACACGTTGGACCGCCGGGTATGGCGTGATTTTTAGGCTTCCCATCGCGCCGGTCGCGCAAGTAAAATCCCAACGGAGTGCCTATGCGCAAAGTCTTCCATTTCGACTCACCCGCCGACCCGTACGTAGCCGACGCCGCCGTCCTCTGCTGCTTCGATCACCGCATCAGCACGGCCGTGCGAAAGTTCCTGAAGAAGCAGGGCATCGAACACCCCGACATGATCACCGTCGCCGGAGGAGCCAAGACCCTCGCCTCCCCGCGCAACAACTTCGAACAGGACTTCATCCTCGAACAGGTCCGCATGTCCGTCTACCTGCACCAGACCAAACGCGTCATGGTCATGACCCATTCCGACTGCGCCACTTACGGTGGCCTGGACCATTTCAAAGGCGACCGCCAAGCCGAAGCCGAACATCATCGCAGCGAACTCCTCCGCGCCGGAGAACTTCTCACCTCAGACTTCCCCGGCATTTCGGTTGAGCCCTACTTCGTGAAGTTCGACGGAATCTGGGAAGTAAAAGACGCGGACCACCTGAAATCCGCGCCGCAGCAAACACCGTCAGGTACCCTCCGCGAGGTCGCGTAGCTGTCGGCGGGGCCCTCGCGTCCATCCAAACCTTGGGCCGGGGAAGGCCGTTCAGCCTTTGGCCCAATCCTCCCATTCCAGCCCCTTGACCCTGCCGAATTCTCTCCCATTGGCGGTAATCAGCGTTAATTGATGACGCAATGCCTGGCCGGCAATCAGCAGGTCGTAAGCCCCGATTGGTTTTCCCACGGCTTCCAACGCCGCTCGCGCTCGGCCCGCAAATTTCGCATCCTCGGGCTCGAAAGCCAGCTGGCTCACCGGACCCGCGAAGAATGTCTCCACCAGTCGCGCATTGGCTTCCGGACGGGCACTCTTCGCAACCCCATACCAAAGCTCAAAAGCTACGACGGAAGAGACTATCACCTTCGCGTCCTGAGCCAGTGCCTTCTGCAACCGGGTCCGGACCGACGGCGCCTTATCGTTGATCAGCGCAATACAAGCGTTGGTATCAAGCAAATACTTCACTTGAAGATCTCGCGGCGCGGCGTTGCGGGCTGGTTCCTTCCTTTGCCGAGGAACTGTCCTTCCCTGACCCGGTCCAGTTCCGCAAACCACTCGCCGGGTTCGGCGATCAGCGGCTCCAAGAGCACTCCCTCCGCCAGCCGGCGCACGCGCACCCGACTGCCCTCAAAGCGAAACTCGCGGGGCAGCCGCACGGCCTGGCTGCGTCCATTGCGAAACAGCTTGGCAATTCCCGTCTCAGACATTCGGCAATTCTTCTCTTCCCAGTAGTATATACCATGAATTGCGACCACGAACTCTATCAATGGTATATATCACACTGGAGGTCTTGCAAGGAAGATTACGCGCTGGCTTTGTCGAGCAGCGGCACCGGCTTGTCGCCCGCCGCCGCCTCCAACTCCAACTGCTCCTGTCCGCTGAGCGCGGAAACTTTCCCCCTATAGCTCTTCAGATGCCGCTGCGCGGTCTCGAATGCTTCCTGCGCTTTGTTCAAATTCTTGCCGACGTTTTCAAACTGGTTCTGGAAAAAGTCGAACGACTTCTGCGCCTTGGCCAGTTCGGCGCGGCTCTTCTCGAAGCGGCTGGCGACTTCGTACCATTTGTGTACGAGAGCAATCGTGTGCAGCGTCATGAGCAAGGTATTGGGTGAGACGGGAAAGACGTGCTGCTCATTCATCCAGTCGCCCAATTCACGGTTGCGGATCACTTCCATGTAGAGCGTCTCGCTCGGCAGATACATGAGCGCGATTTCCGTCGTGCCATTCTCCGGCTGGATGTACTGCTGAATGCGCTTGGCTTCCGCCTTCATCACGCGCACCAGCGCCACGCGCGCCGCCTCGATCTCAGCCTTGTCGTTGCTCTCGAAGAGCGCAATCACCTGCTCGCGTGGAAACTTGGCGTCGATGGGCAGCTTGCGATCGGGAAAGTAGATGACGGCGTCGGCGCGTCCTCCCCCCTCGCCCGGCGACGACTGCAGCGAGAACATATGCGCGGGCAGGAAGTCCGCGAGCAGGCGCTCCAGGCTCGCTTCGCCGAACTGGCCGCGCAGATGCGGAAGCTTGAGCAGATTATTCAGATCGTTGATCGAGTGGCCGAGCGCACCAACTTCACGGAGCTGCTCCTCCGCCGCCTTCAAGTGCTGCTGAACTTTTTCGAACTGCGCAAATCCTTCCTTGATGTTCTGATCGAGTTTCACCTGCACCTGCTCGGTGATCGCCATCAGCTTCGAATCCACGCGATCGCGAATCGAGTCGAGGCTTTGCGCGGTCTGCTGGTTCAGGCTCTGAAATTCGCTCTTCAGTTGCTGCGTGGTGAGCAGAAGAGAACTGGTCATCTCGCTCCGGCCATCGCTCAAGCTCCGGTTTTGTTCTTCCCTTCCCGCCGCAAGTTGCTGTTCGACCGAGCTCCGGATCTCTGAAAACCCTTGCTGGATGCGGTCTGTGACCTGCTGGCGAAGGTCCCCTTTAGTCTGCTCCAGCCTACTGGCCATGTCGGCAGTGCTGACACTGATCTTCTGGCCAAGGGCGGAATTGAACCTTTCGAGCTGCCCTGCAACTTCCGCTTTTACATCCACTTGCGCGGCGGCCGAAACGCGCCGCAGCAGAACAGCCGAGAACCCAAGCAGGACAAGGGTTCCGGCGAGCACGGTAACCAGCAGTATGGTCTCCATAGTAAGTAGCTGAGCTGAATTCTAGAAGCTAGCGTGAGAGATGGAAAGCGGAACTTTGCCGGCGATCCCCGCGCCGAAACACCACCCCAATAATCATGCTCCGGGCCCTGTTGCTTTCATTCGCGATGTTGGCGGTAAGTCTCGCAACCTGCGCCGCAAAAACAAACCCGCCAGCAGTCGATATTCGCAACGACGCTCGCAACGACCTTGGCAACGAAGCTCGCAACAAGCAACTCGCCCCCCTCTCGAACTCGGCGGCCGGATCATCCTCCGATGAGGATTCCGCCGCCGAGAACGAACTGTTGCAAGCGGCCAACAAGAGCCGCGAACTAGCTGGCGTGCCCCCGTTGCGCATGGAAGAAAGTTTGCGCGAAGCGGCGCGAGCGCACGCCCGCCGAATGGTGGAGAGCGAGCGTCTGGAGCATCGTTTGCCCGGTGAGCCCTCCCTGCTCGAACGAATCGCCCAGGTCAGCCCGCTAAGAATGGATCGCGCCGGCGAGAACATCGCCGACGCTGGTTGCGCTCCGGGCGCGAATGATGTCCTGATGCACTCGGCCCCGCACCGCGAGAACCTGCTCGATCGCGGCTTCAATGTCGCGGGCGTCGCCGCCATCTGGAGCAAAGGGCGGCTGTATGTGGTCCAGGATTTCGCGCACGAGGTGCCGTCGTATTCCGCGCAGCAGAGTGGAAAATTAGTGGGCCAGGCCGTCGATGAGATGCGTCAACAGGCAGGACTACCGCAGCTCGTCCAACTCACGCCGCCGAATCTTGACGAGGCCGCTTGCTCGCTGGCGAGAGAGAATCGTCCAAACGCTCACCTGCTCGCGGCCGCTTACGACAATCGAAAAATTATCGCTTACACCGAGAGCCGTCCGGAAGTCCTGCCGTCAGGCGCATTGAGGCTGCTGCGCGACCCGGGCGTTCGCCAGATTGCAGTCGGCTCCTGCTATGCGCGCAATGCGGCGTATCCGACTGGAATGTATTGGGTCGCGATTCTGCTCTACTGACTCTTCCTTCTTGTTCTGCTGAGGATGTCGAGACGCTCGCGGCATTCGCGGGCGAGGGCGCCCGCCCCACACGAGCACTATGCCAATCTGCGAACATCTGATCGTTTTAATTCACAAATCACGACACAGGAACCGTGATCTTTTCGCGGGCAACTTTTTTCCCCCGATGAGACTTGCTTGCTAGCTCACGATTAGCCGCTAGCAAGAGTTCGATGGCATCGCGGAGATTTTCACGTGCCTCTTCCAGCGTGTCACCTTCTGAAATCGCGCCCGGCAGCTCCTCCGTGTAGGCGACGTAACCGCCTCCTTCGGACTTTGGGACTTCTTCGTAGACCGCACTGAGAGTCAAGTTCATGAGACTATTCTACCTTTGTTCTTCTCTGCCAACGGTAAGAGCCAATTCTATGCGATATGCTTTGGGGAAGAAATTCCCTGATGAGTGAAACCGTCCAGACGCCGAGCGCAAGCGGGTGGAGAGCCTGGCTGTCAGGCCGCCTGGCCGAATTGCGGCAACGTGAAGGGCAGATCTTTCTGGTTTTGGCGCTAGTAATTGGGGCGTTGACAGGGCTGGTGGTCGTCGCCTTCATCGTGCTGACAGAACGAATGGGGATGCGGCTGTACCCGGTGGGCGGCGCACCGTGGCGGCGTCTGCTGTTTCCGGTCGTGGGGTCGCTCGGCATCGGCTACTTGCTGTATCGCTACTTTCCCAATGCGCGCGGCAGCGGCGTGCCGCAGACGAAGGCTGCTTTGTACGCGCGCGAAGGGCGCATCACGCTGCGCACCGTGGTCGGCAAATTTTTCTGCACTTCGGCAACGCTCGCCAGCGGAATTCCGCTAGGACGTGAAGGGCCTTCGGTTCAAGTGGGCGCGGGCATTGGGTCCGTGCTGGGACGCCTCCTCGGACTAAGCTCCGAGCAGGTAAAGAAGTTGATACCGGTGGGAGCAGCGGCGGCCATTGCAGCCGCGTTTAATACGCCCCTGGCCGCGGTGTTGTTTTCGCTCGAGGAGATCGTGGGCGATCTCAACGCGCCAGTGATGGGTGCGGTGGTGCTGGCCTCGGCAACGGCGTGGATGGTTCTGCGCGTGTTGCTTGGAAATCACCCTCTCTTCAAGGTTCCGCAATATCAACTGGTCCATCCGGCGGAGTTTGCGGTGTATGCGGTGCTCGGCGTCGCCGGCGGCGTGGTTTCGGTGGCGTTCACAAAACTCTTGTTGGGCATGCGGGCGCGCTTCCTGCGGTTTCCGCAGAAGACGGTCTGGTTCCAACCGGTGGCGGGCGGGTTGCTGGTCGGGCTGACGGGTTGGTTTGTGCCGCAGGTTCTGGGCGTAGGTTATGGCTATGTCGGCGAGGCGTTGAACGGAAGGATGACCTTCCAGTTAATGGCGCTCCTGGTGGTTCTGAAACTTCTTACCGTCACCACCAGTTATGCTTCGGGCAACGCAGGCGGTATCTTCGGCCCCGCCCTGTTCATCGGCGCCATGTTGGGAGGTACAGTGGGAACCGTGGCGCATCATTTGTTCCCGGCTTACACCGCGACGCCGGGCGCCTACGCGCTGGTCGGGATGGGAGCGGCCTTCGCGGGGATCGTGCGCGCTCCCATGACCTCGGTGCTGATGATCTTCGAGATGACGCAGGATTATGCGGTGATCGTCCCGCTGATGATTGCTAACTTGGTGAGTCTTTTCATTGCTTCACAATTGCAGCACGAGCCCATTTACGAAGCGCTGGCCGTGCAGGATGGCATCCACCTGCCGACGGCGAAGGCGCGCGAACGATATGGTCAGCGTCAGGTGATTAGAGTGATGCAGGCTGCGAGCCAGTTGCTGCCTGCCGAAATCACGGTTCGAGAGGCTCTGGAAAGGGTTCGATCGAGCGGAGTCCGGACGTGGCTGGTGACGGATCGACGAGGCGTCATTGGCGTGATCAACCTTGCGCGGCTGGAGCGCGAACTAGCGGAAGGTGCGGATAAAAAGCTCGGCGAACTCACGGATGCGCTGGTTTTTCCGCACGTCCATCCCGACCAAACGCTTGATTTGGCGCTCGAGCGCATGGGCTCAAACCAAATCGAAATCCTGCCGGTGGTGAACCGCGCCGATATGCACAAGTTGGAAGGCATGGTTACGCTGCGGGATGTGCTGGATGCGTACGGTGTAAGCCACGCCTGAGCGGCGGAATCCAAGTTGCCTCCAGCTTCATCTATGCAGCATGAACCTGGATAGTCTGAACCTGGATAGATTGAACGATAGTCTTTCCGTAGAACCCCTCTCTTCACCGCAACCGCTCGGCGGAAGTCTGGCGGAGGAATCGGGGCGCGCCGCTGCTGCCGAATCAGGAGACGCTGGCCTGCTCGACTCCTACTCGCGGGCGGTCACGGCTGCGGTTGAGCGAGTCAGTCCGTCGGTAGTGAACGTTGAAGTGCAGCAAACGTTACTCCAAACGACAGGCCGAACTCGTTCGGGTGAGCCCCGCGAGCGCCGTGGAGGCGGCTCCGGCTTCGTCTTCACGCCCGATGGATTGATTCTCACCAATAGCCACGTCGTGCACGACGCGACCCGGATCGAAGTGACATTGGCGGATGGACGGCGCGCTCCGGCTCACACCATCGGCGATGATCCAGCGACCGATCTTGCCGTCATTCGAATTGATGTTTCCGGATTGCAGGCGGTTCCGTTGGGAGATTCGCAGCAACTGCGGCCGGGCCAGATGGCGATTGCGATCGGCAACCCGTACGGGTTTCAGTCCACCGTGACGGCTGGCGTGATCAGCGCGCTGGGGCGATCGCTGCGCTCGTACTCGGGGCGCCTGATCGAGGATGTGATTCAAACCGACGCGGCCTTGAACCCCGGAAATTCCGGCGGCCCACTGGTCGACTCGCAAGGCCGGGCAATCGGCGTGAACACGGCGACGATTCTGCCGGCGCAGGGAATCTGTTTCGCGATCGGGATCAATACCGCAAAATTCGTGGCCAGCCGCTTACTTCGCGATGGGCGGATCCGGCGCAGCTACATCGGAGTCTCGGCGCAAACGGTTCCTATTCATCGCCGGGTGGTGCGCTTCTATGGTTTAGCGCGGGAAACCGGTGTGGTCGTGCTTGCCATTGAAGACCGGAGTCCGGCGCGGACCGCGGGCTTACGCGAGGGCGACGTGATCGTGGCGCTCGATGACAAACCAGTCGCAGGAGTGGACGACCTGCATCGCTTGTTGACTGATGCTCAAGTGGGCGCGCGCTGCGCTTTGACGGTGATTCGCCACACCGAGAGGCTGATCCTGCCCGTCTTTCCGCAAGAGGCTGCGTGATGGTGGATCGACGGGCGTCTCGCCCGTCCTGCTAGCGCCGTCAAGAGAGTAAAGGCCGGGCGGGGACGCCCGGCGCTCCACCGAAAAACTCGGAAGGCCCTATCGCATTGCACACACTGGATTTCGTGTGTTAGCTTCGACTCGGAGAGTTCCGCTTTGCGACACACGGTTCCGGCTGGGATGGACCG